>CAIQDO010000639.1 GCA_903870555.1 uncultured Caulobacteraceae bacterium | reverse complement strand
GTCACCACCGGCAGCGAGGCGTCGATCGCCGATGGCGTCGGGCTTGGCGGCGCGGACGCCCTGACGATCAAGGCCAACGGCCTGACCAACACCGACACCGAGTCCAAAGGCGGCGCCAAGGGCGGCCTGGCCATCGACGCCGTGATCTCCCTGGCCATCCTGGACGAAAAGACAGCCGCGATGCTGGGTTCGGGGACGGCCTCGACCGTCGATGGCGACGTTACGGTCACCGCCGACAGCGCGGGATCCAACACCGCGATGGCGATGGGGGCCATTCCGAAAAGCAGCAGCAGCAGTGGGACCGGCGGCGGCACAGGCGGAACTTCTGGCGGAACTTCCGGCGGAACCTCGGGGGGCTCCAGTTCCAGCAACACCGGCGGCGTCGGCGCCTCGGCGGCGGTGATCACTGGCCAGGGCCTGATCGGCGGCATCGGCGGCGGCAACGCCATCACCTCAACCACCACGGCCAGCATCGATCGCGACCTGACCACCACCCATGCCGGGAATCTGACTCTCAACGCCTCGTCAGCGCGGACCTATGACGCCGAAGCCACGGCCATCGCCGGCAGCTCGGAAAACAGCAACGCCTCAAGCGGCGGTTCGTCGTCCGGAAGCAGCAGTTCGTCGGTGTCGCAGAGCACCCTCAACTCGAACGAGGCTCAGTCGGCCGAGGCCAAGTCCCAGACGGCCCTGGACAACAGCAGCAAGCAGGACAGTTCCAGCTCGCAGTATGGCGGCGGCCAGAGCGGCGCCAAGAGCGACAGTTCGAAGATCTCCATCGCCGCCGCGCTCGGCGCGGCCCTGGTCGGCGACAGTGTCACGGCCGAGGTCAAGGGCGGCGCCAGCGATCCGCGCACCCTGACCATCGCCGGCTCGGTGAAACTGGGAGCCACCAACACCGGCGACCTGGTCACCCTCGGTGACGGCGCGACCAGCACGGACACCAACACCGGCGTCGGCATCGGCGTCGCCCTGGCAGTGCTCGCCAACACGACCAACGCCACCGTCGACAGCAACACCCATATCGTCACGCCGGGGGCGGTCACCGTCGGCGCGACGTCGGTCGAGAATCAGGACGCGGCCTTCGCCAAGCGCCTGACGGCGGAGGCAATGTCCGGCGCGGAAGGCAAGAAGATCTCGGTCGCAGGCTCTCTCGCCGCGGCCGTGTCGGACTCGACGACCGCCGCCAGCCTCGGCGATTCCGTCATGATCGGCGACGCCACGACCCATGCCGGCATGGTGTCGGTTGACTCCATCACCACCAGCCCGTTGTCGGCGAAAGCCTGGGGCGGCAGCTACAGCGACGGCGGCAATGCGGTCGGCGCCTCGATCGCCGCGGTCGTGGCCCTGGATACGGTTTCCGCCGCTGTCGGGACCAACGTCGTCGTCGACTCCCAAGGACTGCAGGTCGCCGCCACCGAGACCAAGATCGACACGCCGCCGGATATTCTCCAGACGCTTTTGGACGACGTCTCGAAGGCCGACTACACAGAGGCGAAGGACGCCTTGTCAAAGATCGCCACGGACGCCGAAAACAACAAGCTACTTGGCAACAGCAACTACTACACCGAAGCGCTCGCCGGGGCGGCCTCGAAAGGCTCGAACGCCGTCGCCGGCGGTTTCTCCGTCCAATACATCAACAACACCGTGACCGCTCAGGTCGGGACCGGGGCAAACCTCGACACTGCATCGGGCGCGATCTCCATCGACGCGAAGGACAACACCGCCTCGAAAGCGCTGGGCGGCAGCGCCGCCGCGACCAGCGGGGCCAACGGTTTCGGCGTCACCAGCACGGTGATCTACGACAGCAGCCAGGTGACCGGGCAGCTCGGATCCGGCGCGACCATCGCCAAGTCCGGCGCGGTCAGCGTCCTGGCCGACAGCTCGCAGTCGGTGGATCTGTTCGAGGTCAGCGCCGGCATCGCCGATGAGACCGCCATTGCCGGGATTCTGGGCGCGGTGATCCTGAACGGTGGCTCCCACGCCACGGTCGGCGCCGGCAGCGCGATCACCAGCGCCGGCGCGGTCAAGGTCGGGGCCACCGACGGCGTTTCCATCCTGAATCTGGCTGGCGCGGTCGCGATTTCCGGCGAGACCGGCGTCGGGGCCACCCTGATCGACACCACGGTTCTGAACAACGTCACCGCCACCGTCGATTCCAGCGCCGCCAACGCCACGACCATCACGGCCGGCAGCCTGGCCGTGAACGCCGGTCTCACCGACAGCGTGACCGACCTGGGCGCCGCCGGCGCCGCGACGGGCGAGGCGGCCATCTCCGGCGTGGCCTCGCCCATCTACCAGGGCTCGACGGTTACGGCGACGGTCGGCGACAGCGCGACCCTGACGGCGACGACCGGATCGATCGGCGTCACCGCCAGCGATCTGGTGACGGCCTACAACATCGGCGGCACCGTCGCCGGCGGCGGGGATGCCGGGATCGGGGGGGCCGTGGCCCTGTCGATCTTCAACGACAAAACCCAGGCGATCATCGGCCAGAACGCCACCGTGGATGCGGCGTCAGCCGTCGATCTGAACGCCCAGGCCAGCGAGACGGTCGTCACTGCGGCCGTATCGGCGGCGGGCGGCGGCGACGTCGGCGTGGCCGTGGCCCTCAGCTCGACCGCCGTCAGCGACACGACCGAGGCCTACATCAGCCAGGGCGCCAAGGTCGGATCGACGACCGCGCCGAAGTCGGTGTCGATCCAGGCCGGCGACACGACGACGGTTACCGATGGCGACGGCGCCGTCGGCCTCGGAGGCGACGCCGGGATTTCGGCCGGCGTGGACGCCGTGGTGCTGATCAAAAATACCCATGCGTGGCTCGGACAGTCGAGCAAGACGGCCCCGACGGCCGCCTCGACCCTCGCGTCGTCCGGCGACGTGACAGTGGACGCCGAGAGCGCCCAGACGGCCACCTCCCTGGTGGCCGGTCTCGCCGCCGGCGGCGACGCCGGGGTGGCGGGCTCGGTCAGCGTCTACTCCCTCACCGGCGACACGCGGGCCGGCGTCGCCAATGGCGATACCGTGACGGCGACGGGCAATGTGGCGGTGCTGGCGAACGACGCCAACAACCTCCTGCGTGGGGTGGGCAGTTTCGCCGCGGGCGGATCGGCCGGCGTCGGCGCCGCCATCGGTATTTCTGTCACCGACCAGACCACCCTGGCCAGCATCGGCGATAACACCACAATCGTCGCTCTTGGCGAAACCAATCCTCTGATGGTGATCGAAGGCTTCACCGGCCAATTCAGCCCCTACACGGGTCTGCTGGCCGCGCCGTCGAACAAGCTCGACGGCAGCATGACGGCGGAGATCAACCCCGTGACCCTCGCCCAGGCCCAGGCCGAAGGCGGGTCGCTGTTCATCGATCAGCGTGTGGCGACCCCCAACACGGTCGCCCGCCAGGGGGTAATCGTCGGCGCGACCAATACCGACGCGATTCGCGCGCTGTCGGCCAGCGGCGCCGTGGCGGGCAGCGCGGCGATCGACATGTCCGGCGACATCCCGGTGGTGCTGAACGACACCGAGGCGACCATCGGCGCCAACGCCAAGGTCAACGGCCCCGGCTCGGCCACGGGCGGAACGCAGCAGTCGGTGACGGTGGCCGCGGCCAGCGACCTTTATCACGTCGGCATCGCCGGGGCGGTCGCCGCCGGGGGCTCGGTCGGGGTCGGGGTCGGGGCCGAGGTGAACATCGTCACCAACAAGACCATCGCCACGGTGGGCGACAACACGGTGGTCGACGCGGCGCGCAATGTCACGGTGACGGCCGGCGCGAGCGAGGACTTCAGTGGCCTCGCCGCCCAGGCGGCCATCGGCGGCAGCGTCGGCGTCGCCGGCGGCGTGTCCGTCTTCGCCGTCACCGACACCACCACAGCCAGCCTTGGCGCGGCGGACACCGTCCACGCCGGCGGCAATGTGGCGGTCGCGGCCGACGACGAGACCCGCTCCATCGTCACGGGGGGTTCGCTCGGAATCGGGGCCGACGCGGGTGTCGGTCTCGCCGCCGGCATCACCATCTTCGACAAGACGACCACCGCCGACATCGGCGCCAACGATGTGGTCACGGCGCTCGGCAACGGCGCCAGCAACGACATGACCGTGTTCACCGGCGCGACCTTCCTCGACCAGGACATGACCGGCCGCGGCGTCCTGGTTCAAGCCACGTCCGGAGAGAGCGTCGACGCGCTGCTCGTCGCGGGCGCGGGCGCCGTCTATGGCGCCGTCGCCGGCGTCGTGTCGGTCGAGGCCCTGACGGGCAGCACCCATGCGGATATCGGCGCCGGGGCCAAGATCAATGTCGTGGGCGACTCCGGCGCCAACGCGGCCCAGTCGGTCAACGTGACCGCGCGAGACAGCACAGTGCTGTTTTCGCTCGACGCTTCGGCGGCGGGCGCGCTGGTCGGCGCCTCGGGCGCATTCGACGTGGCAATCCTCAAGAACTCCACGGGCGCCCTGATCGGCGACGGCGCGACGGTCGACGCGGCCGACAACGTCCTCGTCAACGGACTGGTCAACCAACAGCTGTCGACAAACGTCATCGGCGCGGCGGCCGGCCTGGGCGCTCTGGCGGCCTCGGTGTCCATCGTCCTGGTGGCCGATGGCCCGTCCGCCCAGCAGTCCAGCGATATGCAGACGTCCCAAAACGGCCAGTCGACCAACGTCGGCGACGGTTCGACGTCTCTCGCCTCCGACAATTCGGCCAACACCGCGGTTTCGGGCGCACCGGCCGAGCCGGCGCAAAACGGCAAACCCGCCACGCCTGCGACGACCAACAGCAATACGGCGGTGACCTCGACCAGCGCGAAGGCGCAGTCGATCAAGAGCGGCTTGAGCGTCAACACGGCGTTGATGACGACATCGACACCCGGCGTTTCGGCCCAGATCGGCGATAATGTCGCCATCAAGGCCGGAAACGCCGTCAAGGCGCACAGCGCCGACACCCTGTCCTCGGACTTCAAGGGCGGCGGTCTCGCGCTCGGAATCGGCGGCGCGGCCGGCGTTGGCGTGGCGGTGGTCGACTATACGGACACCGCCAGCATCGGCACGGGCGGATCGATCAAGGCCGGGTCGGTGGACGTCTCCTCCAACACCGACCACACCTTCACGGCCTACGCGGTCTCCGCCACGGCGGTGGGCAGCGCGCTCGCGGGCACCGCGGTGGCCGACACCTCGACAACCCAGGCGACGCTGGGCGGAACCGCGACGACGACGGGCGGCGTCGCGGTCGGGGCCTCGGACACGGTTTCCGCCAATCTCGGCACGGCGGCGATCGCCGGAGGAACAGCCGGCGGCGTCGCCGTCGCGGTCGTCACGCCGACCAGCCAGGCGATGGTCTCCGACGGCGCATCGATCACGGCCGGAACCGGCGGCGCCGGCAACCTGTCGGTGACGGCCAACGGATCGGAAACCCTGACGACCGACGCCGCGGCGCTGGTCGCCGGCGGTGTGGGCGTAGGCGTCGCGGTCGACGTTCTCACGCCGACCACCCGGGCCACAATCCAGGACGGCGTCACCGCCAGCGCGGCCAATGGCGGCGTGACGGTGTCCGCCAACAACACCGACTCGGTGAACAGCCTCGCGGCGGGCGTCGCCGTTCTCGGCGCGGTCGGCGGCGCGGCGGCGGTCAATGTGGTGTCGGACACCACCGTGGCCACGGTCGGCGAGCCCTCCAGCCCCAGTGACGGGTCGGATTCGGAAACCCTTCCCACCACCATCACCGCTGGCGGCGCGGTCAATGTCACCGCCAACGACAGCTCGACCGTCGACCTGATCGCCGGCGGCGCGGCGGCCGGCGATATCGGTATTGGCGCCTCTCTAGGCCTGATCGTCTCGTCCAACACCGTGGGCGCCTATGTCGACGGCGCGACCGTGACCGGCGCTGCCATCACGGTCGGCGCCGAAGCGGACAAATCCTTCCAGGAAATCGTCATCGCCGGCGGCGCGGGCGCGTTCGGCGCGGGCTTCTCGGCCGGGGTCATTCTCGACGGCGGCACAGGTTCGAGTTCGCAGGGCAACGACGTCTACACGAAGGAATCCGGCGCCTTGACCGCCGGCGACACCTCCAACGGCTCCTCCCAGGCCAGCGGCAACAAGGCGCTGGATTCGGCCATGCCAGCGTCCGCGCCATCCGGATCGATCCAGGCCGAGGTCAGGGGATCGACGCTGAAGGCCGGCGCCGTGGGCGTGGCCGCCACGTCCAAAATCGCCACGACGCAGCAGGACGGCGCCCTCGGCGTCGGGCTAGCGGCTGGAGTCGGCGGAGGAGTCGGCTACACGGCGCTCGGCGCCGCCACGACGGCCTCAATCGACTCGGCGTCGACGGTCACGGCGGGAACGATCAACGTGTCGGGCCTGGCCACGAACAACGGCTCGGCCGCCGGCGACGTCAACGCCTATGTGGGCGCCGCCGGCGGCCTCGCCGGCCTCGGCGCCGCAGTGGCGATCTTCGACGACCACCAAAGCGTCACGGCCCAGGTCGGCGGCGTACTCACCGGTGACGGCGGGACCGCGGACGCCCTCACCGTCTCAGCCGCCGACAGCAGCACGGCCTCGACCCACACCTACAATGTCGTCGCGGCCATCGGCGTCGCGGCCGGGGTCGTGGTCAGCGAGTCCTCCAAGACCGGCTCCGTCGACGCCGAAATCCTGCCGACAGCGTCGACGACCGCCCCGACAACGGTCAGCGGGTTCGACAAGGTAAGCGTAACAGCCGATGCCACCGGCGGGCTGGACGCCTATGGCCTGGCGGCCGGCGGGGGTCTGCTCGCAGCCGGCAACGCCGCGGCCGCTACGGCCCACGACGGCGTGAACGTAACGGCCTCAGTCGGCCAGACCGCCTTCGGCGCGACGGCTGACGGCGTAACGGTCACCGCCTCAAGCGAACCCGCGGTCTCGGCGGAAGCCTTCGGCGTGAGCCTCGCCGGCGGACTCTCGCTCGGCGCCTCGGTCGCCCTGGCCACGGTCGACGGGGCCATTCACGCCACCGTCGCCAACGGATCCTCCTTTGCCGACGGGACGAGCCTCGCGGTCGACGCGAAGATGCAGCATTCGGGCGGCGCGGACACCGTCAAGGCCACCTCGGTCGCCGGAGCCGGCGGCATCCTGGTAAGTGTCGACGCCAGCGTGGCGACGGCCACCAACACCAGCTCGGTCGAGGCGCTTGTTGGCTCGGGCGTCGGCTTCGGATCAGGCGACGGCGGCGCCGCCGCCGACAACCTCACCATTGTCGCCGATCGCGAAACCAGTGAATCAGCCAGCGCCACGGGCATCGCGGTCGGCGGACTGCTGGCGGCGGGGGCATCAGTGGCGACCGTCACGTCGGCGGGCGACATCACGGCCACCCTGGGCGGCAATCTTCACAGCCTGAATCCCGGCAATCCGGCCGTGGTCATGAACAACCTCACCATCGAGGCCGGGAACAACCTGTTCGCCGCGAGCCCGGAGATGGGCGGGCCGCAAACGGACGACCAAGTGTTCGCCTCGGCCGTGGCCGGCAGCGGCGCCCTCATCGGCGGTTCGGCGGGCGTGGCGAACACCACCCAGACGGCGGTCGTGTCGGCGGGAATCCAGGACTCCGCGGCGCCGACCAGCGGCCCCTCGACAACGATCATGGCGGTCGGCGGCGTCAACGTGTTCACCAACTTCCTGATGAACACCAACACCACCCTGGACACCACCCAGGCGGCCCTGGCCGGCGGTAGCGGCGCCGCCGCCACCCGCACCATGTCTCCCAGGGTGACCACGACGATCGGCGCCAATACCGCCCTTGAGACCTCGGCCAACCTGCTGGTCACGGCCTATGTGTCGAGCGCCATGGAGGGGTCCAACGCCACCGGCGCCGGCGGCGCGTTCAACGCCAATGCGGCTGAGAGCGACACCTATATCGACCCGACGGTGAATCTGAACGTCAATGGCGCCAGCACGCTGGTGGTGCTTGGCGATCCAGCAGGCAAACCGGGTGCGCTACGCCTGATGCTCGGCGACGTGATTCTCGGTTCCGACGGTGGGACCATGACCACCGGTGGCGGCATCGAGAATCCCTACGTCAACGTGACGATCGACGCAGAACCGGTGAACACGATCAATGTCGCCAACGGCGTGACCCTGCTCGGCGTGGGCGATGTCAGCATCGGCGACTACACGCTCTCCAACATCCACACCGATGTTCAGGTTTCCACCTACGGCGGCGTGGGCAATGCGGGCGGCACTGCGATCTCCAGGACCGTCGCGCACGACACGGTCAACATCGGCGCCAACGTCTCGATCGACGCCTATGGCAACATCACCCTGGTCGCCGGCCAGAGCGGCGACGGCTTCGAGAGCACCACGCTCAACGAGACCGCCAACGCGGATGTTTACAACTGGACGGCGCTGCCCGTTAACACCACCAACACGGCGAGGGCGGAGTCCCGCAACTATTCGAACCTCAATGTCGGGGCCGGCACGGATATCGAGGGCGTCCGCAACGTCAATCTGATCGCCTACGACGCGACGGAAACGACCCAGGCGTCAGGCAAGGGTCACAACCCCTATCTGTCGATCTTCGGCCTGACTCAGGACGACAGCCATCCGGTCGGGACCAGCGCGTCCCAGATCAATTTCGATGGCGTCGCCAACGCCGGCGTTCTGGCCAACCAGGACGTCGAGATCGCCGCCAATGGCAACGTGACGGTCGGCGGCGCGCTGCACACCGTGCCGCATCTGCTGGCCGAGCTCGGCCAACTGGCTCTGCAGCCCGGCGCGGCGGCAGTCACGGGGACGCTCGACACCTACGACAGTCTGCTCGGTCAGATCGCCGTACAGCAGGCGGTCCTCAACAACCCCGCTTCGACCCAAAATCAGAAGGATTCCGCACAGACGGCCATCGACGGCCTCAAGGTTCTGCTGGCCGACGCGCCCTATACGACGATCTATCCTACCGGCGGGACCCTCGCCAACGGCAGCGGCAGTTCGACAACGGACGGAGCGGCGAATGGCTTCGCCAGCGCCATCGCCGCCCAGCAGGCGATCGAGGCGGCGAACAAGCCGGGTTCGGCCGAATATCTGGCCGCGCAGCAGGCCATCGTTGCGCTGCAGGCGGCCCAGGCCAGCGGAACACAGACCACCGCGGGCGTGAAGGTCGGGGTTTCGGTTCCTTCCGTGACCGTGGCTCCGCTGTTCGCCGCGGCCGGCAACGTCACCGTCCAGGCGAAGAGCTTTACCAGCGACTCCCCCTCGACAGCGTCGCTCAACGCCCAGGGCGGCATCGCCGTGACGATACATGACCGCCGGTCCGGAGATCCCAATGGCGCCGACCTGATCACCAGCGCCATTACCGTTCCCACACAGAACGCCACGGGCGGCAATGTCGAGTTCCTCGGCGGCGCCGCCGCCCCGGCTGGTATGACCGTCACCTCGACCCAATGGACCAAGGATGGGTCGCCCCAGGTTCTGATCGAGAACACCGCCCAGACGAACAATGGCAAGCCGTTGATCATCGTCAACGGTCAGATCGACAACTACGCCGGCGGCGTGACGATCGTGAACGACCAGGGCGACGTCGCCCAATATGCCGAGATCAACGCCGACACGCTGGCGATCAAGGTCCCGAACGGCGCCTATATCGTGCCCAACCTGAACGGAGACCTGAACGCCGGCGGCAATCCTCAGTCGCTATGGGCGTCTCAGGAATTGGTCACCCAGGCGCTGGCGAACCAGCCGGCCAGCAGCGACGGCGCGATCATCGCCTACCTCGAGGCCAACGCCCAATTCAACTATACATACGCCGGGACCTACACCTCGGCGTCCGGCTTCAACCAGTTTCTCACGGCTGATTACTACAACAATAAAACAAGTCTTGCGCAAAATTACGCCAGGGGTGCGGCGCCCCAGCTCTATGGACTGAACAACGGCTGCACCGGCGCCAGCTGCACGCAATATATGATCCTGTACACCAACCTTCCCGACGCCAGTGGCGGCAGGAGCTACACCTTCGACAACTCCAACTTCAGCTTCGACGCGGTTCCCGTCTACACCACATCCTTCACACGAACGGCAGCCTCTCAACAGACGGACAACAGCGCCGGCATTCAGGCGCGCAGCGTCATCGTCAGCGCCACTAACATCAATATCAACAACACGATCCGTGCCGGCGGCTTCAACTGGTCCACTGACATCACGAACTCACTGCCGGCCAAGCTCGAAATTCAGATACTGAATGCCGAATACTCTGCCGGTCTGATCAGCGGAACCCCCGTGGACCTGACGACCCTGTTCAGCACGGTCAATCCCGGCGACAATCTGATCAACGTCTCCTACGATGTCGCCACCCAGAGACTGGTGCTCGGCAGCGTGCGCGGCGGCGGCGGGGGTCTGGTCGAGCTCGACGGCCATATCGCCAACACCGCCGCCCAGACCGGCCTGATCCAGGTCAACAACGGCTTCGGCACGATCGACGTGGTCAATACGACCGCCTTGCCGCTCCAGGTCGAGACCCTCAACGCCGGCACGCCGTCTGACGCGACGATCATCATCACCGATCAGAACAAGCAGATCACGGGAGGCGGCCACACGGGCGCCGAGACGACCTGGTATATCCAGCCGGTCGGTCAGAGCAGCGTGTCCATCTACCAGAACACCAACAACCCCACCAACATTACGGACTACACCCAGGCTGTCTACAAGGGGTCCTACGCGCCATCGGCCGTGCCAAGTTACGTGCCCGAGGCCGGCCTGCGCTATCAATGGCAAACCAATTATACCGCGGCGAGAACGCTCAACATAGACTACAACACAATCGTTTATAACTGGTCGGCGAATCCGTGGAACGAGACAGGCATGACCAGTCTCGGCAGTCAGTATATTATTGATACCGGATCCGAATCGACATTTTTCAAGACAGCTATATCAGGATACATCACGAACTCGTTTGATAATTCCTTCAACATTCGTTGCAACTGTCGGAATCTTCCCGACGGTAGCCCCTATGTTGTCTATGCGCTGGACGTGACCGGTGTGTCGTTGACCGAGACCTCGAGCGTCAAGGCCGACAACCCGATCCGGATCGACTTCACCGGCGCCACCGCCGGCGTCATCAACGTCCAGTCCAACGCCTCGCTCTATATTTCCGGCGCGGTCAGCAATCCGTCCGGCGCCACCACCCTTAACGCCGGTTCCGGCTCGATCCAGGAGGCCGGCGGGTCGATCCTCTCCAAGACCCTGAGCCTTACCGCCGGCTCGATCGGATCGGTCGCCTCATCGTCCGGGACTGTGGGCGGCCCGCTGAACGCCACCTTGACCTCCGGCGGCACGCTGTCGGCGGTATCCGGCGCCGGTATCGATCTGAACATCGCCGGCGCGGCCAACCTCGCGACGATCAAGGCCGCCAACGGCGATGTAATCATTACCGCGACCCAAGGCGTCTACGCCGCGCCAGGCGCATCGCCGATCATCGGCGACAACATCACCCTCGACGGCGGCTCCGGCGGCGTCGGCACGCTCACCACGCCGATCCAGATCGCCGCGACCCAGGTCGCGCCGGCGAACACCGACCATGGCGTGGTCAACGCCACGGCGCTGCAGAGCATCGCCATCGAAAAGACCTCGGGCGACCTGCTGCTGGGCCAGATTGCATCGCAGAACGGCGACGTGGCGCTCGCGGCCGACACGGGCAGCATCGTCAATTCGTTGACCGCCTTCACCGTCAACGCCACCACCCAGGCTGCCCTCAAGAAGGAATGGGCGGCGCTGAACCTGCAGAACGCCGACGCCGCGGTCGCCCAGACGATCACGCCGTTCCAGAACCAGGTCGAAGCCTATTACAACGAGTACTGGTTCATCGCCCATAACGCGACGGTCTCGGGATCGACGGTCACCCTGACACCGCAGCAGACGCTGTTGTTCGCCGCTCCGGCGTTCGCGGCCGCCAAGCAGCCGGCGTCCAACGTCGCCACGCTCCAGCAGATTGTCGACAACGCCACCATCACCACCGTGGCCGGGCAGGACAAGGTCTCGCTTAGTCCTGACCAGGTCAGCGTGTTCTCGGCGCAGGCCGCGACCGCCTTGGGAACGGCCAATCCCACGACGTCGCAGGTCAGCGACTATGTGCTCAACCAGTATGAAGGCCTCAAGGCGACCACGGCCGCCTATGTTCTGGGTCAGTACAACACGATCAACAGCTTCGTCGCCCAGACGTTCGGCGGCGGCGCCCCGACCGGCCGGAGTCGGGACTTCGCCACCTATGCGGAGATCGTGAACAACGCCACGATCACCACGGTGGGCGGCGCCGATCAACTGACCCTGACGTCCGCCCAACAGGCGCTGTTCGCGCCCGAGGTCACCGCGGCGACGGGTCTGACCAATCCCACCAACACCCAGGTGGCAACCTATCTGTTGCAGCAGTACGAGTCCCTGAAGACCGTCACCGGCGGCCAGACCACTGTCCCGACGGTGGGCTTCTACGCCTACACGCCGGACTGGACCTACACCCTGACCGCCCAGTCCGATCCGACCCTGTTCGGTCAACTCACCCACGGAGCGGGAGCGTGGACGGACGTCCAGTTGGCCGATTCCATCAACGCTCAGGCGCTTGTGCCCGTCTCCAGCACCCAGGTTCTGCAGCAGGCGGCCAATGTCACCGGCAAGACGGTCAGCCTGAGGGCGCCACATGGCCAGATCGGCAACAATCTCGGACTGAACCTGACGTCCGCCGACGGTTCGCTCAGCGCCGATCACGGCGTGCTGACCATAAGCCTGGCCGACCCCAGCGCCCTGACGCCCACCGATCAGGACCTGCTGGCCGCCGCGGCGCCCGGCGACCTTACCGTCAACTACAGCGGCCAGACCCCCGTCTCGGTCAGTGTCGCCCTGCCGCACCTGGTCGGGCTGGCGGCGACCGGTCCGATCTCCGCCAACGCCCTGGGCAACATCTTCCTGGGCAGTAACGGCTCGGGCGCCCTGGCCTCAATCGACTCGCTGGACGGCCAAGCCCGGCTGGATTTCGGCGGATCGATCACCAACGCGGCGTCTGCCGGCCAGGTGGCGGTCAAGGCCGGGTTCCTGATCATCGAGGCGGGCTCGGGCGATCTCGGGAGCTCCACCGCGCCCCTGACAACCAGTCTTTACTACACCGACGGCGGCCACCCGACGCCGATCCTCGACTCGGCCCGTGCCGGCGGCGACCTGTACCTCAGCGAAATTCTCGACCCCAATGCGCCGTCCCACACGGAGGCCGCCAACCTCAACGTCGGGGTCGCTTTCGCTCCGGGAACGCTCAGTCTCTCGGCCGCCGGCGGCGCCATTCTGTCCGGCCTGGACTACGCGCCGAATGTCGTGCGCATCCAGGGTGGAAACCTGGTGTTCAACGCCCTGGCGGACATCGGGACCTTGGCGACGCCGATGCAGGTGGCGACCGGCGGTCAGCTGACGGCGACGGGCGCGGGTCTCTACCTCTACAACCCGTCACGGGTCCTCACGCTCGGAACGTCAACTCTGTCCGGGTTCAGCTCTCTGACCGGGGTCGGCTACAACTTCGCCGCGGCGTTCGAAAGCGACCTGGGTGCGACGGTGACGTCGTCCGGCCCGGTGATCGTCGCGGCGACCCAGAACGGCCTCCCGGCCGGGTCGATCAGCGGGTCCAATGGCAATCTGTCGATCACGGCGCCCTCGATCACCGTCGGCGCGGGCGGGTCGGTGACGATGGGCGGCGCGGGCGCGGGGGCAATCAGCCTGAGCGCCACGAACGGCGATCTCAACTTCGCGGACGGCGCCAGCCTTTCCGGAACGGGCGCGACGACGCTGTCGGCCTTCGACGCCCTCACCCTGGGCAAATTGGTGACCCTCTCAAGCGACGGCGGCCTATCGCTCACCGCCGGCGCGGCCCTGACCCTCGGCGACAACGACACCGTCACAAGCACAAGCGGATCGGTTGTCGCCCTGGCGGCGTCGATCGGCCTTGGCGCTTCGGACAGTTTCAACGGCCAGGCCAAGCTGCAGATCGCCACGCTCGGCAATGGCGCTTTGACCTCGGGTCTCCGTGACCAGCTGCTGTCCGGCGGCGCCCTGACGGTGACGGCGGGCAACGCGACCTTCGGCCAGTTCCTCGTCGCGAAGGCGGCCAAGGCCCTGTCGATGACCACCACGATCGGCAGCCTGACTTTCGGCCAGGCCGATGGGCTTTCGGGCCTGTCGATCGCCCTCAACGCCAAGAGCGCCCTGGCGCTGGGCTATGGCGACGATCTGAAGGCCACGACCGGCGACATCGCCCTCAAGGGCGCCTCCATGTTTCTGAATGGTCAGGACAGCCTCACGACGCTGGGGACGATCGCCCTGACCACCCCCGGCCAGTTGACGGCGGGAGACGGGATCGGCTTCACGGCCAGCCAGACCGTCCAGGTCACAGCGGCCTCAATGGCATTTGGTCAGGGCCTGACCGTCACGACCCCATCGACCGTGGCGTTCACCACGACGGCCGACGGCTTCACCATCGGGTCTCGCGCGCGGATCAAGGGGTCGACCGTGACCCTCAAGGCGCGGGGCAACCTGTCGTTCGGTGACTACGGATCGCTCACAACCGCCAATGGCGCCTTGGCGCTATCGGGCGCGAACATCGCCCTGGGCGTTCAGGACACCCTCAAGTCGATCGGGGTTCTGACCCTGACGGCCAATCAGGCGGTGACGGCCGGTGTCGGCGACACGATCTCGGCGGGCGGAACTCTCGGTGTCAACGGGACGGCGATCACCTTCGGCCAGGGCGCGATCGTGACCTCGGCGGGCGCCATGAGCTTGATGGCCACGTCGGGCGCGCTGACCATCGCCGGCGGCGCCAACCTCACCGGCAACACCACCATGGTGCTTGAAGGCATAGGCGGCGTCTCCGTCGGTCCGGTTTCGGTGGTCCGGGCCGGCTCGGGGCTCAGCTGGTACGCCTTGCGCACCGTCAACTTCGGCGCCGGCGACCTGATCACCGTCGGCGGCGCCGTCAGCGGTCAGTCGCAGGGTCTGACCTTCGGCGGGGGCGCCAACCTCACCGCGGGCGGCGCGATCAACCTGGTGTCGACGGCCGACATCATCCTTGGCGCCCTGAAAAGCAGCGGGTTCGGCCAGGCGATAACCCTGACCAGCAGCGGCGGCATCGCCTCCAATGGCGACGGTCAAACCAACATCACCACCGCCAGTTCCAACGCAACGGTGAGCCTGACTGCGCAGGGATCGATCGGTTCGGCGGCGAAGGCGCTCAGCTTCGATGTCCGCAATCTGACCGGCGTCAGCCAGACGGGCGGGATCTGGATCACCGACCTGCAGACCCTGCTGACCCGGACCCTGCGCGCGCCAGGGCCAATCTACGTCAACGGCAAGCAGACGGGGGGCTGAACGCGGCCTGATCCAATCGGATCGGGCCGCGGGGCGTCATCGAACGGCCGGAAGAATAAGGGTGATCTCGTCAATGAATTTGGAATGCTCAAGCGCCTCGCAGGGCGGACGCGTCACGACCGCGCGGTCTCAGGCGCTGCTGGCCGCGGCGTTGGCGGCCCTGTCGCCGGGCCTGGCCCACGGCGCGGCGGCGGCGGCGGCGCCACCGAACCCTAGCGCCATCGGCGGAGGCCTGATCCAGAAGGGGCAGGACTTCGAAAAGGCCGCGCCGTCTCCCACCCAGCCGCCGGTGGTCTCCGGGCCGGCGCCGCGCAACGCCACGCCGCCGTCGACCGGTCCGGGCTTTCATCTCGCCGAGGTGCGCTTTCCGCCGAGCCGGTTTCTGAAGGCCGCCGAACTGAATGCTCTGGCCGCGCCGCTGATCGGCAAGACAGTGGCTTTCGCCGACCTTCAGCGGCTGGTGGATCGTATCAACGCGCTCTACGCCAAACGCGGCGTGCTCACCGGCCGGGCGTTCATCGGCCCTCAGCGGGTTGTCGGCGGGGTCGTGCGAATCGACCTGGAGGAGGCGACCCTGGGCGTGATGACCGTGAAGCGCGGCGCCTACACCCGCGCCGCCTACGCCGCCCACAGGGTGAAGTTGAAACACGGCGACGTCATCGACATGGGCCCGCTGAGCCGTCAGATCAACCGGTTCAATCGCACCAACGACAGCCAGGTCCAGGCCGCCCTGTCGCCCGGAAAGGACCCGGGTCAGACTGACATCCTGCTCAGCCTGAAGGATCCTCCGCGCAACGGACTTCAGCTGTTCGTCGACAACAACGGCTACGCCACCACGGGACGGATCGAGGGCGGCGCCTACCTGCGGGGCGCCCGGCTGCTGATGGATGGGGACCGGGGCTCGATCTATGTCAACGGCTCCCGCGGCAGCGTCACCGGCACGGCGAGCTACAACCTTCCGGTCGGACTGGCGGGTGGGCGGCTGGGCGTCACCTACGCCCACAGCGACGTCAAGGTGATTGCGGGATCCTCCGCGAGCCTGGACGTGCGCGACGGCTCGGACACGCTGTCGGTGAACTACGCCCGGCCGATGATTGTCGGCAATGACCTGACGCTATCCGCCGTCGGCGCCGTCGCCGGCGCCCTGTCGTCCGACTCGGTCTCGGGCCGGACCATCGGCAGCACGCGCACGATCAAATCGACACTCGGCTTGCAGGCGACGCAGACCCTCTGGCGATGGGGCCGCCTGTCCGGCGATCTCTCGGGCTCCTACGCCGCCGTCGGCTATCTGACGGGAACGGGGCCGTCCCAGTTCTGGGAGGGAAGCGCCGATTTCACCCTCGACACCGCGGCATGGCGCGGTCTCAGACTGCACGTCACCGGCGACGCGCAATACATCGATCGCAAAGGCGTCCCGGGCAGCCAGCTGTTCCAGCTCGGCGGAACCTCCACCCTTCGCGGCTACGATGTTGGAACGCTGAGCGGTCATTCGGGCTACTTCGTTCAGGCCGAGCTGCATGGCCAGCCGCCCGGTTTCCTGGGCAAGTATCTCGATCCCTACGTCTTCGTTGACACCGGCGAGGTGTCGGTCGACGCCGCCCACCATGTTCAGATCACCGGGGCCGGCGGCGGCGTGAACCTGGTGACCACCCACTATGTCACGATCCAGGCCGACTACGCCGTCGCCCTCGATCGCCTGACCGCCGGCCAGTACGCCAGTCGCGCCGACCTCAAGGCGGTGTTGTCCTTCTGACGTCCGTCGTCGTCCGGCGGCGGTATCTCAGCCAGGTTCGGCGAACTGTTTGCGCAGGGCCTTCTTGTCCGGCTTGCCGACCGCCGTCAGGGGGATGGCGTCGATGAAGGCGATCGACTTGGGCGCCTGAACCGGGCCCTTGTGCTCCCGCACCAGGGCGATCAGCTCGGCGGCGTCGACGCTGGCGCCGGGGCGCAGCACCACGGCGGCCTTGACCGCCTCGCCCCACTTCTCGTCGGGCACGCCGAACACCGACACCTGTGCCACGGCGGGGTGGTCGGCGATGACGTTCTCCACCTCGCTGGGGAAGACGTTGAAGCCGCCGGTGACGATCATGTCCTTCTTGCGATCGACGATGCGCAGGAAGCCGTCCGGATCCTTCACCGCCACGTCGCCGGTGTGCAGCCATCCGCCGGCGAAGGTCTCCTTGTTGAGCTCGTCGCGGTCGAGATAGCCGTCCATCACCAGCGGCCCGCGGACGCAGATCTCGCCAGGCTCGCCGTCCGTCACCGGGTTGTTGTCGTTATCCAGCAGGCCGACATCGACCCAGGCGACGGGACGGCCGCAGCTGGCCATCCGCAGCGGATTGTCGGGATCGTGCTCGGACTTGCGCATCACCGTCACGGTCATCGGCGCCTCGGCCTGGCCGTAGAACTGGAAGAACACCGGGCCGATCCGCTCGATGCCTTCCTTCAGCCGGGCCGGCGACATCAGCGAAGCGCCGTAGAAGATCGTCTCCAGGCTTGAGAGGTCGTACTTGTCGAAGTCGGGGTGATCGAGCAGGGCGTAGATCATCGTCGGCACCAGCATGGTGCAGGTGATCCTGTACTTTTCGATCGCCGCCAGCACCGCGCCGGGGTCGAAGCCGGGCATCACCACCATGGTGCCGTGCTTGAGCACCATCGGCGCGAACAGGGAGCCGCCAGCGTGGCTCAGGGGCACCACGGCCAGGATGCGCGGATTGACCGGCCATTCCCACTCCTGGAGCATGATCGCCATCACCATGGC
>CAIQDO010000638.1 GCA_903870555.1 uncultured Caulobacteraceae bacterium | reverse complement strand
TTCCTCGGCAACAGGGATGGATGGTCGCGCTTTTGAATGGCGACCTTGCCCAAACAAGACCTTCTGCGGACGCGTCGCGCAAGCGGATTTGTCTAAGGGGCGGTTCGCCCCCTTCCACCTACGCCAAGGCTTCGGTGGACTTCGCCACCCCTTCGGGGTCCCCCCCCCGCGCTTCGCGCAGGGGAGGATTAAGACAGATGTCATCCTCCCCTGCGAGCGAAGCGAAGCGGGGGAGGTGGCCGCCCGTAGGGCGTTCGGAGGGGGCGTCGCGCAGTCCCAACCCCGCAAGCGGGGATGGACGGTAGGTGGTGCTAGCCGCCCGCCATCTTGCGGAAGAACTTGGCCGACTGTTCGCCACCGTTGACATAGGCCTTCTGGCCGGTCTCGTCGGCGATCTGGGTCCAGTGGTCGCGGACCCCTTCGACGGTCAGGTCGCCGTCGGCGAGGAACACCCCCTCGGTCTCCACGATGCGCGCGACGGCGAAGGCGCCGGCGCCGGCTGTGAGGATCACGCCGGAGGGGGCTTCGTCGGAGCAGAGGAACACCACGCCCGGGGTCACCGCCTCGGGGGCGAGGCGCTTGAGGATTTCCGGCGGCATCAGGTTCTCGGTCATCCTCGTGGCGGCCACCGGTGAGATGGCGTTAACGTGGATGTTGTTCTTCTGACCCTCGATCTTCATGGTGTTCATGAAGCCCACCAGGCTGAGCTTGGCCGCGCCGTAGTTGGCCTGGCCGAAATTGCCGTACAGGCCGGTCGAGGAGGTGGTGACGACGATGCGCCCGTAGTTCTGAGCCTTCATGATTTCCCAGACCGCCTTGGTCGGCTTGACGGTGCCCATCAGGTGGACGGCCATGACGAAGTCGAAATCGGCGATGGTCATCTTTGAGAACGACTTGTCGCGCAGCACGCCGGCGTTGGCGACCAGGATGTCGATGCGGCCCCAGGCGTCCATGGCGTCCTTGACCATCAGGTCGACGCCCGCGTCGTCGGTGACCGACGAGCCGTTGGCGATGGCTTGCCCGCCGAACGCCTTGATTTCCTCGACGACCGCCTTGGCCGCGTCGGACGAGCCGCCCGAGCCGTCCACCGATCCGCCCAGATCGTTCACGACCACCCGCGCCCCGCGTCGGGCCAGTTCCAGAGCGTGTTGTCGTCCCAGGCCCCCGCCCGCGCCGGTCACGATCGCAACCTTGCCCTCGAAGCCGATGTCCGCCATGTGCCTTATCTCCTGTTTGGTGATGGGTGGTATTGCGCGGCGCCGTCCATGAGCGTCAAGCCTTACCGATGGGAATGAAGCGCCTCTCCAAACCGTCAATGGCGTCGTTTATCGTTGCGATCCTGGCCATCACCCCTGCCCGCGCGGAGGAGGGGCTGTGGACGTTCGACGCCTTCCCCACGGCGGTCGTCCGTCAAGCCCTCGGACTCAGTCTCGATCGCCCCTGGCTCGACCGGCTGCGCGCCGGGTCCGTGCGCCTGACCACCGGCTGCTCCGCCGCGCTGGTGTCACCCCGGGGTCTGGTGGCGACCAACCAGCACTGTGTCCTTGGCTGTGTGCAGAGCCTTTCGGACGCCGCCCACGATCACCTTCGCGACGGTTTCGGCGCGGCGGTGGCCGAAGTTCCGCGAACCTGTCCGGGCCTGCAGGCGGAGATCCTCACCGCCATCGTCGACATCACCGAGCCGATGTTCAAGGTCTCGGCCGGCAAGGTCGGCGACGACTATGTCCGGGCGCGCGAGACTCTGCTGGCCCGGGCCGAAAGGGTCGTCTGCGCCAGCGATCGCCGCTATCGCTGCCAGGTGATCAGTTTCTTCGGCGGCGGCCAGTTCAAGGTCTACAAATACCGCCGTTACGACGACGTGCGGCTGGTGTTCGCCCCGGAGTTCCCCGTGGCGTTTTTTGGCGGCGATCCCGAGAATTTCACCTTTCCCCGCTACGACCTGGATGTGGCGATGCTGCGCCTCTACGAGCGCGGGGCGCCGGCCGTGACGAAGGGGGCGTTGACCTGGTCGTCCCGCTCGCCGGCGGCGGGAGAGGCGACGTTCGTGTCCGGCAGTCCCGGGGCCACCGAACGCACCCTGACCGTGGCCCAGCTTGAGGTCCTGCGCGATCTGACCAACCCTGACCTCGAGGCACATAACGCCCGGCTTCGGGACCGCCTCGCGGCC
>CAIQDO010000637.1 GCA_903870555.1 uncultured Caulobacteraceae bacterium | reverse complement strand
TCTCCGGTCGGCTGTTTCCCGGCCAACGGCTATGGCCTTTACGACATGGCCGGCAACGTCTGGCAGTGGACCAAGGACTGGTACCGCCCGAATCTCGACCTGGCGACCGCGCGCAACCCCCAGGGTCCGTCGGCGAACCTGGCCCTCGATCCGGGCGACCCCGGGGTTCGCAAGCATGTGATCAAGGGCGGCTCCTACCTGTGCTCGCCCGACTACTGCTACCGCTACCGCCCCGCCGCGCGGGAGGCCGGACCGCCAGACACCGGCGAGAACCACATCGGCTTCCGCACCGTGCTGCGCGCCGGACCGCCAAACGGCGCCGGCTGAACCGGGAGACAAACCGGCCGCTTTGGCGCATCAAGGCGGCAAGACCAAAGAGGCGTTACAGGAAACGGCGATGACGGACGCGGCCCTGAACGGCGCCCTGGGGATCGAGGGCCGCTCGATCGACTTCGTGCCCGAGAGCGAGCGCCACGGCCGGCTGGCTCACCAGGGGCAATTCTGGTTCCTCAGCAACTTCCACTTCTTCGTCATCGCCATCGGCTTCGTCGGTCCGAGCCTGGGCCTGTCGCTGGGCTGGACGGCCCTGGCCGGGTTCCTCGGCATATTGATCGGCACGACGTTCCAGGCGTTCCACGCCTCGCAAGGTCCCGAGCTCGGGCTGCCTCAGATGATCCAGTCGCGGGCGCAGTTCGGCTATCGCGGGGTGATCGTGCCGCTGATCGCCAACATGGTCAGCCTGGTCGGCTACAATGTGGTGGCGACGATCCTGATCTCCGAGGGCGTGCATGGCATGTGGGGGATCGACCGGCGCCTCGCGGCCGTGGTCGTCTCGGTCGTGACCGCGGCGGTGGCGATCTGGGGTCACGATCAGGTCCATCGGATGTTCCGGCTGATGTTCTGGATCAGCCTGCCGCTGTTTCTCGTCCTCAGCCTGGCGATGGCGACAGGGCATGCGGGCGGCGCGGCTCGCCCATCCGGCGGCTTCAATTGGCCCGCCTTTGCGACCCAGCTGGCCTCGGCCGCCAGCTTCAACCTGACCGGCGCGCCCTATGTGTCGGACTACACCCGCTACCTGCCCGGCCGCACCCGGCGCGGCGCGGTCATCGCCTCGGTGTTCTTCGGCTCGGGAACCTCGGCGGTATGGCTGATCGCCCTGGGCGCCTGGCTGGCGACGCGGATGGGTGCATCCGACGGCCTGGTCGCCCTGCGCCTGGCCGGTGACGGCCTTCTGCCCGGCTTCGGCTCGGTGCTGGCGGCGGCGTCGATCGGCGGGCTGATGGCGACCATCGCCATGAGCGGCTACAGCGCCATGCTCACCGCCATGACCAGCCTCGACTGCGTCCGCCCGACCCTGCCGAGCCGCCGGTTCAAGGCGGCGATGGTGGCGGGGCTGGCCATTCTGTGGACCACGATCGCCCTGCTGGCCGGCGGCGAAGCGGTCACCTGGGTCAACGCCCTGCTGGTGGTGATCCTCTACGGCCTGGCGCCGTGGAGCGCGGTCAATCTGATCGACTATTTCCTGCTGCGCCGGGGCCGCTATTCCCTGCGCGACCTGTTCACGCCGCGCGGGGTCTACGGCGCCTGGGGCGCGCGCGGCCTGATCGCCTATGGCGCGGGCTTCGCCGCCTCCCTGCCCTTCTTCACCGCCGCCAATGTCTACACCGCGCCCCTGGCGGCACGGCTCGGAGGGGTGGACATAGGCTGGCTGGTCAGCCTGGCCGTAGCCTCGGTGACCTATGGCCTGGTGAGCCTGCGTTTCGACGCGGCGGTCGAGGCGGCGGCGGTGGCGCAGGGTTCGTTTCTTGCCGGTGTCAAAGGCGGCGGCGAAATCCGCCGCTGATCATTCCCATGGGTCGGGACCGGGATCGTTGTCGAGAATCCGCCGTACCGCCCGATCATCGCAAAGCGGGGATGTCGCCCAGGATCATTTCGACTGTGAATATCTTGCCGGGGCGCAGATAGCTGACGCGCCGCAGTCCACCGACCTCGAAGGCGTCCATCGGCAGAGTGATTGCCCGAGGATCCGCGTGGGGATTGCTGATAGTCAGGCAGGCGATCCAGTCGCCCCGTCCAACGTCGGCCATCAACAGGGCGGGACGCAACTTGCTGCCTGTCAGGTCCGAAAACGGGAAGCACAATAGAACTACGTCGCCGGCTGCAAGTGCGCCCAAGCCGCATCCTCCTCGGGACGAAGCCAGTCTTCGGCGAGCGCCCGCTCGGCAAGTTGCAAGACATCGTCCGGTTCAGGGGTGAGCAGGGTGAGCAGCGTTCGACCCGCGGGGAGCTGGCCGACAGGGTCCAGCAGGTGAAGCGCGCCGTCCTCGTCGATTTCCACTTCGATCGTTCGCAGCATCGCCGCTCTCCCGCTGGCCACCGGCCATCATAACATTGAATGGCCTGTATGCGTCATGGCGTCGGCAGCCTACCTCATTGTAAGCCTGCGCTTCGACCCCGCTGCGGAGACCGCCATTTGAAGCCGAGCCTGATTCTGACGCTGCTGGCCGCCGCCGCCGGCCTCGCCGCCTGCCAGCCGTCGGGGCCGACGCGAAGTCCGGCGGAGATCTCCGCCCATGCCGCCACCCTGAAACCCGCCGACCCGCGCCTGGCCGGTCTCTACGCCCAGGCCTGCAAGGCCTGCCACGCCATGGTCGGCACGCTCGCGCCCCAGACGGGCGACCGCGAGGCCTGGGCGCCGCGCGTGGCCAAGGGCATGCCGGTGCTGCTGCATGACGTCGTCGCCGGATTCAAGGGCATGCCGGCCGGCGGTCAGTGCTTCGCCTGCACCGCCGACGACGACAAGGCCCTGATCCGTTTCATGGCCGATCAGCCGGTATCCTGATACGCCGGCGCCAAAGGGAGTCGACGCCATGGTGACCAGACGCGGGATTATCGCCGGGACCGGCCTGGCCGCCGGGGCGGGCGTCGCCGGGGCCGTCGGCTGGCGGGCGTGGCGCGATCGCGAACCCGCCTCCCCGCCCGAGACCGACGCCAACGGCCGGCTGCTGTGGCGCAACTGGTCGGGCATCCAGTCGGCCTATCCCGCCGCCCGCGCCGCGCCGGCAAGCGAGGACGAGCTGGCGTCGCTTCTGAAATCCGCGGCGGGTCCGATCCGGCCCGTCGGCGCCGGCCACAGCTTCATGCCCCTGGCGGTGACCGACGGAACCCTGCTCAGCCTCGACCGGATCAGCGGCCTGATCGACCACGACCCGGCCGCCCTCACCGCCCGCGTCCGCGCCGGCACAAGGCTCGGCGACCTCGGCCCCGCTCTGGCGGCCATCGGCCAGGAGATGCCCAACCTGCCCGACATCAACAAGCAGTCGGTCGGCGGCGCCCTGGGCACGGCGACCCACGGCACCGGCCGGGGCCTGAAGGCAATCCATGGCGAGGTGCTGTCGCTGCGCCTAGCCACGGCGGATGGTGAGATCCTCGATTGCGACGCGACCCGCAATCCAGAGATCTTCAACGCCGCAAGGGTCAACCTCGGGGCCTTTGGCGTGGTCACCGAGGTGACGCTGCGCAACCAGCCGCTGAAGCGCATCCACAAGCGGGTGGAGATCCGCGACTTTCACGACACCTGCGACGACTGGCCCCGGCTGAAGGCCGCCCACCGCAACGTCGAGTTCTACGCCATCCCCTTCACCGGCAAGGCGGCCCTGATCACCGCCGACGTCACCGACGCCGCGGTGCTGCCGCGTGGGCCGGACACCGACGCCTCGGCGACGATGGAGCTGAAGACCTTGCGCGATCTGTTCGGCTGGTCGGCGCCGCTGCGCCAGTGGGTGGCGCAACGGATGATCACCGACGTTCCACCGCAGGACATGATCGACGACGGCTGGAAGCTGCTTTCGAACGATCGGCCGATCCGGTTCAACGAGATGGAATATCATTTCCCCGAGGCCGCGCAGATCGAGGTGCTGAAAGAGGTGGTCGCCGCCATCGAGGCCCATCGCAGCGACGTGTTCTTCCCCATCGAGGTGCGGACCATCGCCCCGGATGACGCCTGGCTGTCGCCGTTCAACCGGGGCCCGTCGGGCTCGGTAGCCGTCCATGCCTATTACAAGGACGACTACGGGTTCCTGTTCGACCTGGTCGAGCCGATCTTCCGCCGCCACGGCGGCCGGCCGCACTGGGGCAAGCTCAACAGCCTGCGGGCCGCCGACTTTGCCGCGCTCTATCCCCTGTGGTCGAATGCGATGGCCGTGCGAGCGCACCTCGATCCGACGGGGAAGTTCCTCAATCCGTATCTGCGCGGGGCGCTGCTCGGCGGCTCAGCATAGCCAAGGCTGTCGTCGCCCCGTACCTAGGGCGACATGCGCGAACATCACCTGACCCTGCAGACCCACGCCCTCGACTTCTGGCTGGCCCGCGGCTCCATTGTGCTGATCGCCGGGCTGCAGTTGCTGTTCGTCAATCGCAGCCTGTCGATCGGGCCGCGTTGGCTGGCGCCGGTGTTCGAGCTGCTGATGCTGGCGCCGCTGTCATTGGCCACGGCCTGGACGCTCCAGCGGGCGCGTGTCGCCACGGCTGACCACCACTGGCAAGCGATCCACCGCAATCGTCGGATCATCCGCGGCCTGGCCACGGCCCTGACCTTCATCGTCATGCTAATCAATTTCGAGGCCCTGGCGGCGGTGACCCGGGCGCTGCTGCATGGCGGCAAGGGCCCCAGCGGCCAGTCGCTGCTGATCGACGCCCTCAATATCTGGTTCACCAATGTGGTGATCTTCGCCCTGCTGTTCTGGGACATCGACCGCGACGGCCCGGCGGCCCGCGGGCTGCATCCCCGCGCCAAGCCCGACTTCCTTTATCCCCAGATGATCGGCGGCGGCGACGACGACCCGACCTGGACGCCGGGCTTCCTCGACTATTTCTATGTCTCCTTCACCAACGCCACCGCCTTCTCGCCCACCGACACCATGCCGCTGAGCGTGCGGTCGAAGATGCTGATGGCCCTGCAGGCCTTCGTCTCCCTGCTGACGGTCGGGTTGGTGGCGGCTCGGGCGGTGAACATTCTCACCTGACACCTTCGGCGCCGTCCCGCGCCGGCGCCTCAGACCAGCAGACGCTCGCGGATCGCCGCCCGGCCCGCGTCGGTCAGGCCGATCGCCTCGGCCAGATAGGCGTCGGTCCCGCCGTGGCGGATGGCGACCTCGTCGAAGGCCGCCGCCAGCCAGGCCGCGTCGACCGACAGCATCACCCGGGCCATGTCTTCCGACAGGGGATGGCCCTGGTTCAGTTCGAACTGCGCCCGCATCTCGGCCATCCGGCTATCGGCGCGGTTGTGGCGGTTGGTGGCCAGATAGTCCTCGACGATCGCCTCGGGCGAGGCCCCCAGCACATGCAGGGTCAGGGCGCAGAGGAAGCCGGTGCGGTCCTTGCCGGCGTGGCAGTTGATCAGCAGCGGCCCGTCCAGCGCCGCCAGCAGGGCGAAGTAGTCGCGGTAGACGGCGACATAGTGGGGATCGAACGGATAGCCGCGATAGCCGACGACCATCTGGCGGCCCACGGTCTCGGCGGTCGAGGCCGGATCGGCCAGGAACGCCAGGTGCGGCGGGACGGCCACGTCGGTGGGGCCGTTGTGCTCCAGCAGCCGCGCGCGGCCGCCTTCCGGCCGCCGGGCGACGTCGCGGAGTCGCTCGGGCGGGCGGCGCAGATCGACCAGCAGGGCGAAATCCATCGCCGCGATGCGCGCAAGGTCGGCGTCGGTGGCGGCGGCGTGGTGGCCCGAGCGGTAGAGCCGCCCGGTGCGGATCGTCCGCCCGTCGGCCCCGGCGATGCCGCCGAAATCCCGGAAATTGATCACCCCTTCGAGTTCGGTCGCGCTCATCCTGGCTTCATCCCCTGGTTTCCACTCTGTCGTGCGCCAGAAGCATGACAGGGGGCTGACAGTCCAGGGGACGACTGATCCGAAGAGACAAGCTCTTGAAAACCTTGGTAGCTGGGGGCGGGATCGAACCGCCGACCTGTGGGTTATGAATCCACCGCTCTAACCATCTGAGCTACCCAGCCCCAGGACGCGTTTCAGGGGCGCCACGCGGGAGCGGCGCTTATAGGGGCTCGGGTCAAACCCTTCAAGTCTCAACCCGCCGCCGTCAGGCGCTCCGCGACCCGCTCGCCGATGGCCAGGGACGAGGTCAGGCCGGGGCTCTCGATACCGAACAGGGCCATCAGGCCGGGCACGCCGTGGGCCTCGGCGCCGTCGAGGCGGAAGTCGGGCTGGGGCTCGCCGGGGCCGTGGATCTTGGGGCGCAGACCAGCGTAGTCGGGATCGAGGCTGTCGTCCGGCAGGGCCGGCCAGAAGTGGCGGACATACTCATAGAAGCCCGCCGCCCGGGCCGGGTCGACGCGGTAGTCCTCGGTGTCGACATAGGCGAGGTCCGGGCCGAACACCGCCTGGCCGCCGAGGTCCTTGCGGTAGTGGGTGCCCAGCGCGCCCGGGATCGGCGGCGGATAGATCAGGCGGTCGAACGGCGCCTTGCCGCGCAGACGGAAATAGACGCCTTTGCCGTAGTGCAGCGCGGGGATGTCCGCGGCCGGAAAGCCCTCGATCTCGCCGGCCACGGCCTGGGCCGACAGGCCGGGGGCTGTGACCAGCAGGCGGGCGGTCAGGGTGGTCGGCGACTCGCCGCCGGCGCGGATCTCGAAGCCCCCGCCCGACAGCGGCGTCGCTTCCTCGAAGGGCGTGGCCGTGACGACGGCGCCGCCGCGATCCTCGATCTCGCCCTGCAGGGCGAGCATGTAGCCGTGACTGTCGAACACGCCGCTTTCGGGTGAGACCAGCGCCGCCTGGGCGCGCAGGGCGGGCTCGAGGGCGACGGCCTGGGCGCCGCTGATCAGTTCGACGCCCTCAACGTCATTGGCCAGGGCCTGGAGGCGGATGCCCTCCAGCCGCTCGACCTGATCCGGTTCCGACGCCACCACCAGCTTGCCGCACTTGCGGTAGGCGACCTTGTGGCTCTCCAGGAAATCGTACAGCGCCCGCCGGCCAGTCACGCACAGACGCGCCTTCAGCGAGCCGGTGGGATAGTAGAGCCCGGCATGGATCACCTCGGAATTGCGCGAGGAGACGCCCTGGCCGATGGCGCGTTCCTTCTCCAGCACCGCCACCGTCAGGCCGCGCTTCGCCAAGGCGAAGCCAGAGGCCAGACCCACGGCGCCCGCGCCGACCACCACCGCATCGAAATCGAAATCCATGGCCCTGCCTAGCGGACCACGCCCGCGATGCAAGTGGGTCGCAACGGTCAGGCCGCGCCCGTCGCCAGCCGGACGTCCAGTTCGGCGATGTCGGCCACGAACCACACCTCCGTCCGGCGGTTGGCCTCGCGGACGAAGTCGCGGAAGGCGTCGCTGGCGGCGATGGCCGGGCCGACGTCGCCGACGATGGCGAGGCGGATGCGGTAGTTGACGAACTTCTGCATCATCTCGCCGAGGCGCCGGTTCGACAGGGTGAAGACGTCGTCCGGCAGGCGCGACAGCGGAATCGCCACCATCCCCGCCCCGGCGCTCCACCCGGCCGCGACGGCGTCCGTCGCATCGCGCTCGGTGGCGAGAACCGGGCCGTCGGCGCCCAGTTCGAGCACCGTCAGGCCTCCGAGGGTGTGGGTGATGTCCGTCGTTTCCATTCCAGGAGTCCTCAGCCCCACTTCGCCCACAGCACCTGTTCGGCCGCCTTGGCCGCCTTTATCGAGGCGTCCTTGACGTGGCCATAGCCGCGGATGTCGGCGGGGATGGCGGCGATACGGAGGGCCAGGGGCAGGCGGTCGGGGGTCAGGCCGGCGAGGAGGCGGTCGAGGGTGGCTTCGTAGGCGGTGATCAGGGCCCGTTCGGTCCGGCGTTCCTCGCTGGCGCCGAACAGGTCGAAGGGGCCGCCGCGCAAGCCCTTCAGCTTCGCCAGGGTCGGGAAGCCGTATTGCAGCAGCCAGCCGCCGAAGGCGATCTTGCGGGGCTTGCCATCGCGGCCCTTGGGCGACAGCAGCGGCGGGGCCAGCCACACCTTGATCTTGCCGCCGGAGAAGGTCTGGCCCAGCTCTCCGGCGAAGCGGCCGTCCGTGTAGAGACGGGCGACCTCATATTCATCCTTGTAGGCCATCAGCTTGTAGAGATTGGCGGCCACGGCGCGGGTCAGGGACTCGCCGCCGAGCGCGGTCTCCGCCGCGAGGACGGTCTCGACCCGGGCGCGGTAGCGGGCGGCATAGGCGGCGTCCTGGTAGGCGGTCAGGTCGGCGACGCGCGAGGTGATCAGGGCGTCCAGCGGCATCGTCTCGGGGGTGGCGACCGGCGGCGCGGCGGCGGCGGCGGCGGGATCGTGGGCGGCGATGCGGCCGGCCTCGAAGGCCTGGAGGTTGGTCTCGGCCGCCACGCCGTTGAGGGTGATGGCGCGGTAGATGGCTCGGCTGGAGACGGGAACCAGGCCCCTCTGCCAGGCGAAGCCGAGCATGATCATGTTGGCGTAGAGGCTGTCGCCGAAGCGGCGCTCGGCGATCTCGGCGGCGGGGCAGCCGTCGTAGCTCTTGCAGGCCGAGGCCAGGCGGCGGGCCATGGCGGCGGCGTCGAAGCGCACGTCGCGGTGGACCACGAAATCGGCGGTGGGCTGAAGGTCGCCGTTGCCGCAGGCGACGGTGCGGTCCTTGGCGTAGAGCGCCAGGGCGTCGGGGCCGGCGGCGACCAGCAGGTCACAGGCGATCACCACATGGGCGCTGGCGGCGGGGACGCGGCCGCCGATCGAGGTCTCCTCCGCCGAGCCGATGCGCACGTGGCTGAACACCGAGCCGCCCTTCTGCGCCAGGCCGGTCATGTCGACCACCGAGGCGGCGAGGCCGTCGATGTGGGCCGCCATGGCCAGGATCGAGGCGGTGGTGGTGACGCCGGTGCCGCCGATGCCGGTGAAGACGATGTTGCGCACGCCCTCGAAGGCGACGATGTCGGGCAGCGGCGTGGAGTCGGCGGTCAGCGCCGGCAAGGGCTTGGCCTGGGCGTTGGCCGCGCCCTCCAGGGTGACGAAGGACGGGCAGAAGCCGTCGACGCAGCTGTAGTCCTGGTTGCAGGTCGACTGGTCGATCCGGCGCTTGCGACCGAATTCGGTGTCGAGCGGCGCGACCGACACGCAGTTGGAGGCGCGCGAGCAGTCGCCGCAGCCCTCGCAGACCAGGGGGTTGATGAACACCCGGCGCGGCGCCTCGGCCATCAGGCCGCGCTTGCGGCGGCGGCGCTTCTCGCTGGCGCAGACCTGGTCGTAGATCAGCACCGTCACGCCGGGGACCTCCCGCAGTTCCTCCTGCACAGCCATCAGCTCGGCGCGCGGGCGGACGACGACGCCGGCGGCCAGGTCGGTCACCCCCTCGTAACGGCCCATGTCGTCGGCGACGATGACGACGCGGGCGGCGCCCTCGGCGGCCAGCTGGCGGGTGATCTGCGGCACGGTGAAGCCGCTTTCGGCCGCCTGACCGCCGGTCATGGCCACGGCGTCGTTGAACAGCAGCTTGTAGGTGATGTTGGAGCCCATGGCGATCGCGCCGCGGATCGCCAGGGAGCCGGAGTGGTTGTAGGTGCCATCGCCCAGGTTGACGAAGACGTGCTTTTCCGAGGTGAAGGGCGCGGCGCCGGCCCAGCTCAGGCCCTCGCCGCCCATCTGGCTGGTCAGGTCGGTGTTGGGGTCGGAGAAGCTGGCCATGTAGTGGCAGCCGATACCGGCCAGGGCGCGCGAGCCCTCCGGCAGGCGGGTCGAGGTGTTGTGCGGGCAGCCCGAGCAGAAGAACGGCTTGCGGATCTGATCGGCGCCCAGGGTCACGGCGGCGACGCTGGCGGCCGACACCCGGCTGAGATAGCCGTAGACCCTGTCCATGTGCGGTCCGGGCGGCAGGCGGTCGGCGATGGCCAGGGCCACCTCGGCCACAGACAGGCTGCCCAGCTGCGACAGCAGCGGCGCGCCGTGTTCGTCGACCTTGCCGATCACCCGCGGCTGGGCGTGACCGGGCAGGTCGTAGAGGGCGGCGCGGACCTGGGTCTCCAGCAGCGGACGCTTGTGCTCAACCACCATCAGGGTCTCCAGCCCGGCGGCGAAGGCGCGCAGGCCGGTGGGCTCCAGCGGCCAGGGCATGCCGACCTTGTATAGAGAGACTCCCAGGTCGCCCGCCTCGGCCAGGCTCAGGCCCATGGCGTTCAGCGCCTCCATCACATCGGCCCAGGCCTGGCCGTGGGCGGCGATGCCCAGGCGGGGGCGGTGCGACATAAGCACGGTGCGGTCGAGGCCGTTGGCGCGGGCGAAGGCCAGGGCGGCGGGAATCTTGTAGGCTCTCAGCCGCCGCTCCTTGTCCATCGGCTGGTCCTTCAGCCGGATGCCGACGCCGCCGTTCGGGAAGGGAACGTTGTCCGGCAGGACGAACGCCCCGCGGTCGGGTCCCACGGCGATGGTGGCGCCCGAATCCATCGTGTCGGCCAGGGCGATCAGCCCGACCCACAGGCCCGAGAAGCGCGACATGGCGTAGCCGAGCAGGCCGTAGTCCAGCACCTCCTGCACGTCGGCCGGCGCCAGAACCGGCATCTCGAAGTCCTGGAAGGCGTATTCCGACTGCGACGGCAGGGTGGACGACTTGCAGGCGTGGTCGTCGCCGGCCACCGCCAGCACCCCGCCCTGACCCCAGGTCCCGGCGAAGTTGGCGTGCTTGAAGACATCGCCGGTGCGGTCGACGCCGGGCGCCTTGCCGTACCACATGGCGTAGACGCCGTCGTAGAGCGCCGTGCCGAACAGATTGGCCTGCTGGGTTCCCCAGACGGCCGTGGCGCCGAGGTCCTCGTTGATCGCCTCCTTGAACAGGATCGGCTGCGCGGCGAGCGTCTTGCCGGCGCGGGCCGCCTGCTGGTCGAGACCACCCAGTGGCGAGCCGCGATAGCCGGAGATGAAACCGGCGGTCCTGCGCCCGGCCAGGGTGTCGCGGCGACCTTGATCGAGCATCACCCGCAGCAGGGCCTGAACCCCCGTGATGAACACCCGCCCCTCGGTCAGGGCGTATTTGTCCTCGAGGGTCACAGCCGCGTGTCGCATCCCGTCGTCCTTCCCTGAGCCGGCGCTCGGGCCCCCCGCGAACGCAACGGAAAGCGTAAACGGATTTCCAGACAAGGCTTGCCAAAAACATGCCCCAACTCTGGGGTAACGAGAAATTCAACAATCGATTCAGCAGCCTGAAGGGGCATATTTTGTCTGAAGCTCTGGACGCCGTCGGCGCTCGCATCCTCGACCTGATACAGAACGACGCCGCCCTGTCGGTGGCCGAGATCGCCGACCGCGTCGGCCTGTCCGCCAGTCCGTGCTGGCGGCGGATCAAGAAGCTTGAGGAGGATGGCATAATCCAGCGCCGGGTGACCATCCTTGATCGCGAAAAACTCGGCCTGACCTTCGAGGTCTATTGCACGGTGAAGCTGTCGCTGCCGACCAAGCAGAACCTCGACACCTTCGAACAGGCGGTGCTGCGCTGGGCCGAGGTGGTGCAGTGCGCCACCGTCACCGGCGCCGCCGACTACGAGCTGCGCGTCGTCACTCGCGACATGCACGCCTTCGATGACTTCCTGCGCGACAAGGTCTTGTCGCTTGGGCTGGTGTCCAACATCGAAAGCAAGATCGTGGTCCGCTCGGTGAAGAACACCACCGCCGTGCCGCTGGGGTTGGTCAGCCCCTATGTCGGCGCGCGGGGCTAGAGGCCGGGAGGCGGACGAGACATCGCGCGCCGTCCGCGCTAACCTCC
>CAIQDO010000636.1 GCA_903870555.1 uncultured Caulobacteraceae bacterium | reverse complement strand
CGTTTTTGCGGAAAACCGGTTCCCACTTTTCCGCACGACGCTCTTGAACGCCTTCCACGATCACACCCATCTTGTGGCCGACAGACCGGTCACGGCCGGACCGCATGCGGTGGCGTTGTCGGTCGCGCGCGACGAGTCTGGCGGCGCCGACATCACCCTGGTCCTCGATGGCCAGACGGTGGCCAGCGGCAAGTTGCCCCGCATGCTGTTCATGTTGTCGAGCATCGGCATGGACCTCGGCCGCAGTCTCGCGCCGGTCTGCGAGGGCTATTCGGCCCTGACAGGCGGCGAGGTGCGGGCTCAGGCCAGGGCGGAGATGTCACGTCAGTAGGCCCGAAAGGGGCGACATGGACTTCCAGCCCACGTCTACCACTTATCTCCGCGCGACAGAGAGGGGCGGGGCCGAAAGCTCCCGCCCTCGTTCTTGCGGGGCCGAGTCCACGTCCAGGGCCGCGATCTGGCTGAACATCTTCTTGATGGTCCGTTGGTTGTGGATCATCAGCTTTGCCCGTTCCGGGCTGAAGGCGAACTCCCGGCTCATCAGCAATCCACGGGTGCCGACCTTTCTGACCAGACCCAGTTCCTCCAGGCGCTTGATCTTCCGGCGCACCGTTTCCTTGGGAAGCCCGGTCATGCTTGCGAGCGCGAGGCGCGAAATCGGCACCAAAAGGTCTTCCGGAAAGGGGTCCTCAAAGCCGAGATTACGGCAATTCTTTTCGTTGTTCCTGAACGCCTTTTCACCGACATAGACCTGAATGGCGAACAAAATGATCGCCGCGTCGAAGTCGTTGCCGACGAGCGATCGGCCGGCGATGCAGAATTCCAAAATATATTCGATTGTATATTGGGCGATCGCGCGAGCCTTCTTAGGCGATCTCAGAATTTCCGTAAAATCCGTCATGACGAAGGCGTTTCCCAGGCTTGATCTGCAATTTTACGTTGGCGCCCGCCGCGCCCGCGACATCTTCAGTTCAAGCCACTGTCCAAGGCGGGAGACCTTGAACCTTGTTCCCCGGATGACGACCCCAAGCGCGACCATGCCCCGGATCGGCGAAATCGAGAAGGGGCCGCGCCGCCGCTGGCCCGGTCTCACCCCCGTCAAAGTCCCCAAAATGGGTAAAACGGCCGGCGGCCCAGACAGGTGGGGGTGCTTCCGCCGTCTCGGACAGGCCCGAAAGCCCGTGCGGCGTGGTCCGACGGACGCTCTCTCAGCGGCGCCTGGCGCGGGCCGCCGCAGTCACGCCCGGAACCCCGCCGGTAAACGTGGTCAAGAGTTGGGTCACCGCCAGGCCGAAGAGGCTCGATCGCGTCATGCCCCAGTTGGCGGCGGCGCGGTCGACCCGCTCGATCAGGCTCTTGGGCAGGTAGACATTGACCCGTTCCGACGGATCGGGCGGCGTGGCGCCCACCGCCAGGAAGCTGACGAAGTCGCAATCGACGGGCAGGGCGATGGCCTCGACCGGCGTCGGGGCGGGCAGGGCGCCGGTCTTCTCGACATGGTCCTGCAGGGCCGCGCTCAGGACGTCGTGGCCCTTGGCCATGGCTTCCTCCTGCGAACGCCCGGCCGCCACCGCGCCCGGGAAGTCGGGAAACCACAGGCCGAACAGGCCGTTGTCCTCGCGCTCCAGCACCGCCGGATAGAAACGCTGCTTCATGACGCCCTCCGAAGCCGAACGATGGTGGGCGATTTAACACACTTCGGTCCTTTCGGGAACCCGACCCTTGTCACCTGTCGCGCGGGGCGCCAACCCCCTTGAAACGGGTGGAACGGGGTGAGGCGCCATGAGCGAACACGACGTCGTCTTCCGCGATGTGACCGTGATCGACGGAACCGGTGGCGCGCGGCGGGTGGGTGATCTGGCCGTCGTTGGTGACCGCATATCCACCATCGGCGACCGGGTGGAGGGTCGCGGCGCGGTGGAGATCGACGACGCCGACCTGACCCTGTTCGACGCGGCGACGATCCGTGACGTCGGCGATTTCGCCAAGCCGGTCCAGGCGGCGGCCGGGGTGCTCCATGTCTGGACCAACGGCGTCTGCGTCTGGCGGGACGGCGGCTCGACCGGCGCGCGGCCGGGCCGAGCCCTTCGGCGGCGCTGACGGTCTCGCGCCCGACGCTTGGCGCCTTGAACAGAAGGCCGGCGTCACGCTTGGCGGGCGTGGCGCCGCCTGGACTCGACAGCGCCTTCTAGGCCGACTCCGAATTCAGATCGTCGCCCAGGAATCGACGACATTCGGGCGGATTGGCCGGGTCGTCGCCCAACTCGGCAAAAAACGACCCAGATCCGGCAATTTTCCGGACCACTTCATCCCTCATTTAAATTCTATACAAAAAATCAACAGACGCCGAGTGACAAACCAAGACATTTGTCTTCGCTCGGGACGCTCAAACAATTTAACATTTTCTGAGGGGCAGTCGTGAAGAAATTTAATAGCGGGCTCGCGGGGTTGTTCGCCGGTGTAGCTTTTGTTGCGATGAGCGCCGAATTTGCACAGGCGTCCACCGTGGTCATCAATGGCGGTATTCACTATGAGGGTTACCTTGGCGTATTCGCGCCGGGCAATGCCTATAATGTCACCCTCGGCGGCGCGAATTCGGGTGGCGCGGCGGTGGCGACGGCGTGGGGCGGCAGCATCTACTATGGCGGCGCCAACACCGGCGGGACCACGATCAATGCCGAGCCCTGGTCGTTGAACGTCCTGATCAACGGAGCCAGCCAGGAGGCGGCCCTCGACGCACTCGTGCTGAACGCGATCCCCCTCGGGAATAACAAGTACTTCGGCGATAACACTTTCAACCAGAATGGCTTCGGGAGCACCCCCGCGCCAAAGATCGCGAATCCAGAGCCCACCTCCGCGCAGACAATCCTCAATATCGTCAGTTCCGGTCAATACGTCGATCCGGCGACGGGCGCCCCCCTCACGGTGGCCCAGAGCAAAGAGCTCGGCGGACTCTATAATTATCTCGAAACCTTGACGACGCCGGCGGCGTTGGGGTCAGCTCAGATCTATAATTCTTCGGATGCCAAGAATATTCAATTTCCCACGATCAATTATCAGATTGCGGCAACCCAGATCGCGGTTTGGGATGTGCTCGGTTACACAGTTGCGTTGAACGGTTCGTCGAACCTGCGGTCCGGTGG
>CAIQDO010000635.1 GCA_903870555.1 uncultured Caulobacteraceae bacterium | reverse complement strand
CGTGATCGCTGTCGGCTGAAGGATCGACATGCGGACCAGGGCGCGGACCCTTGTAGCCGGATAGTCCGCCAGCCCTTTATAGACGGCGAACGCTTCGTCGGTTCGACCCAACACCGCGAGCGCGACCGCGAGGTTGAATGCGGTTTCAGCGGCCGCCGGCCTGACACCGAGGGCGCGGGCGTACCCGTCCGCCGCCGCCGCCCATTGGCCCGAGGCTTGCGCCGCGACACCCAGGTTGTGAAGCGCCCCGAAATGATCGCCTTGGCGCTTCAGCACGGCCTTAAGGCGTCGTCTGGCGTCGGCCCACAGGCTCCGTTGAAGGTCGATGATAGCCAGAGAATAGGTGGCGCGAATATCGTTCGGGGCGAGGGCCTCAGCCTTTCGATACAGAACCGCAGCCGCATCCAGGTGGCCGACTCGGTAGCAATCCGCAGCCTCGTCAAGCAGGCGTCCAAGCTCGGGATGCGCGCCGCCACCTGGTTTTGGCGTGTTTCCGCGCCGGTCCCGCATGTCTTTTCAAGTCTCCGGCGCGGCGCCGCCTAGGCGGGCCGCGCCGGAACATGGACTATTTGAAACGGTACTGGAACTCCACGCCAAGGGTGCGCGGTGCGGTCAGGCTGGCCAGCCGGTCTACCATGGCGGGGGACGTGTTGACGATCACGCCGCCGGCGCTGTCATACCCAAGGGTGTCGAAGAGATTATTGCAGTAGGCGATCACGCTGTAGCGGTTGGCGCTGTCTGTCCAGGTCGCCCGCAGATTGACCTGATCGTAGGACGGGGCGGTATTATAGCTCCGATTGAAGGGCGAGGAGTATTCCTTGGCCTTCCAGACGAAGGTGCCCGAAAGGCTGAGGACGCCCTGGTCGAAACGGATCTTGTAGAGACCGTTCAACGACACCTTATGCTTCGGCGCTTCGGCGATCGACGCGCCAACGATGTTTTGAAGCTGAATGCCACCGACCGCCGCCGGACAGCCCATTGTATTGGCTCCCACGGCGCTCGCGGTCGGGTCCGCTGTATCCTCAAGGCATTGGCCATTAGTGCTCGAGATCGTGGAGTGAAGATAAGAATAGTTCAGGCTAAGGGTCAGGTCACGGACCGGCGACCATAGCGATTCTAATTCCAGGCCGTAGGCGTGGACCTCCGGTATGTTGTAAATCTGTGTCGAGGTGACGCCGGATGTGGCATTGGTGATTCCAAGCGGTTGCTGGTCATTATAGTATAGATAGTAGAACGCGGAGGCGTTTGCCTGGAAGGTGTGGCCCAGGGTTTTCTTATAGCCAACCTCGAACGCGTCCACGGTCTCTGGCCCAGTCTCCGGATTGGCGGCCATGGTGCCTGAATTGAACCCGCCGGTCTTGTAGCCACGGCTATATTTTGCGTAGGCCAGGGTGTCTGAATCCGGCGTCCAAGCCAGGTTCGCCGTACCAGTCCAGGAGTCCCAACGCGCCTCCAGTGACCGCGTGGCGGCTCCGGACGCGTTGATCGAACATGGACCAGCGCCGACGAACACGGCCGCCGAACACGAGGTGGCGTCGAAGGCGGGGGTATTGGCGCCGAAAGTGCCGACACCGATGCCGAAGGCGGAAGCGTTGAACAGAATGACGCGAAAGGCCTCGTAGCCAACCTTGAAGTCGTTGGAGTAGCGAACCCCGCCGGTAAATTTCAAGGTCGGTGTCATTTGCCAATCGGCCTGGGCGTACGCCGCGACCGAATCCTCGTTCAGGGCGGTATACTCGTTATAGGACGACCCGGTGGGGTTGAGGGGCGCCGCGACAAGCCCATGGCCGCCCAGGAGAGCCCCAAGGGACATCGGGGCGCGGACCTGCGGCTGGCTAGGATCGTTCACGTTGATCGGCTGGTTATAATATTCGTGGTAATAGTATAATCCGGCCAGCCATTGGAGAGGTCCGGGGTTTGTGGATGTGAACGCCAGTTCATGACTGGAAAAATTCTCGAATTCATCAAAGGTAAAATTTGTCTTTCCTGGGAAGATCGTCAGGTTGCTGCCACCGGGCCCCGCCAGCTGGTAGGATTCGACCGAACTCGACACGCCCTGGCTGTTCACCCACGGCGCGGTCAGTCGGTAGGCGAAGGTCTGATAGCCGAACAGATATTTCACATCGAAGCCGGGCGCGTGCCAAGTCAGGCTGGCGGCCACCAGGGCGTCCTTGCCTTCGTTGGCGTTGGACTTTTGGTCGGCCTGGAAGTTGCGGATTTGGACGTCGCTCGGATTGGTGGACAAAGTGCCCGGCAGGGCTACGACGCTGCCAGGAACGATCGTATCGTAGGTGCCGTTGGCATGATTGACGGCGCAGCCGAGCCCGCCCGAACCGCCGGGCAGGGCGCACAGGCCAAAGTTCTGGTTGGGAAATAGGGCGTTCGAAAACTCCCGGGTATCGAGCGGCCCGATCTGAGTTTCGGTGTGATAGCTGGTGCTATAGTCTGCCGTTCCCGCCTTGACCCAGAAGTCGAGCTTGTCGCCCAGGTTGCCGTCAAACTGCACTTCAATATGATGGGACTTGCCATTGCCACCTTGAGCGACGCTGCCGCCTTCGCGGGCGCCCGTGAGGTTTTTGTAGTAACCACCATCCTGTTGTGTGTAGTTGCCCGCCACGCGGTAACGCAGCCAGTCCGCGATCGGTCCGGAGGCTGCAGCCTCGCCGAACCACTTCCCGTAGCTGTCGACGCCGGTGCGCGCCTCCGCCTTGAATTCGCGGGTCGGCTTCTTTGACACGTAATTTATCGCGCCGCCGTCGGCGTTGCGGCCATAGAGCGTGCTTTGCGGGCCCCGCAGCACTTCGATGGAATCGACGAACAGGGTGTCGGACTGGAGGATCGTCGAGGCATTGGCGCCGTTGTAGACGCCGTCGACATAGACCGCGACGCCCGATTCAACCGCCAGATTGTCGGTTTGGCGTCCAACGCCCCGCAGATAGGGCCGATTATCGAAGGTTGAATAGGACAGGCCAGGGGTGAAATCTGTCAGGTCCTGAACCGACGCGATGCCCAGGAGGTCGCGCTGGGCCGCAGTGTAGGCGGAAATGGCGACAGGCGTCGTTTCCAGTTTTTCCGCCCGCTTTTCGGCGACAACCACCAGTTCGCCGATCGCTGTGGCGTCTGACGGCCCTGCGGCCTTGGCAGGCGTAGCGGTGGAGGCATCGGCCGCCATAGCCTGTCCGCCAAATGTGCCGGTGAAGATGGCAAGCGCCGAAGCGCCGCACAGAAGCGCGGTTCGCAAAGCATTTCTCCCTGGTTGCCGACGGGCTCTGTTGGCCGCCGTTGCACCAGGACAGTGCCTTGTCGTTAGGAGGTCGTCAACATCTTCTGGTTTCGCGCATTGGCGGGTAAAATCGTAACTGTTGTTTCAGAAACCTTGCGAGTTTGAAATGATTTGACGCTGGTCCTTGCCTCGAACGGGAATGAAGGTTGACGGTTGACCAAGGACGTTGGAAGCGAGCGCTTGACCAGGGAACAAAAGTGGAACAGAACGAACAGGGAACAATTTGAGGAGCGGGTTGATGGTTCGGTTGGCGCGGGATTCCTTGGCTCTGGCATCGGTCGTCGGATTCGTCTGGATGGTCTGTCAGATCGCGACGCTGGCGGGGTAAAGATATTCCTGCCGACCGGTGTCGGTCGATTCGAAGCGGTTCTTGGGAGGCGAGGCATGTCGGAAGTGGCGGCGACGGGGTTCGTCCACCTCCGCGTTCGATCAGCCTATTCGCTGCTGGAAGGCGCGATCAAGGCGGACACGATCGGGGGACTTGCGCATAAGGAGGGCATGCCCGCGGTCGCGCTGACGGATCGGGCCAATCTCTTCGGCGCTTTGGAATTTTCCGTCTACACCGGGCAGGCGGGTGTGCAGCCGATTATCGGGTGTGCGATCCCGGTCAGCGGTCTGGGCTCCGGGCCGCCCGAGCGATGGGCCCGAACGCCGACGCTGGTGCTGCTGGCCCAGAACGAGACCGGCTACCTCAACCTCAGCGTTCTTTCATCGGCCGCCTTTCTGGACGTCGAGCCTCACGAAGCGCCCCATGTCCCCTGGGAGAAGCTCGCGGCCCATGCGGCTGGCCTGATCGCCCTCACAGGCGGAACGGATGGACCCGTAGATCCCTTGTTCGCGTCGGGGCGGACCTTGGAGGGCAGGGCCGCGCTCGATAGTCTGGCCGACGTGTTCGGCGATCGGCTCTACGTTGAACTCCAGCGTCATGGTTTGGCCTCCCAGGCCGCGGCGGAACCGGGCTTGGTGGCCTGGGCCTATGATCGGGACGTTCCGCTCGTCGCGACAAACGATGTTTATTTCGCCAAGGCGGAAACATGGCGCGCGCATGATGCGCTGTTGTGTATCGCCGATGGCGCCTTCATGGGCCAGGACGAACGTCGGCGTGTCACTGTCCAGCATTGGTTCAAACCTGCCGACGAAATGCGCCGCCTGTTCGCCGATCTGCCGGAGGCGTGCGATAGCACCCTGGAAATCGCCCGCCGTTGCGCTTTCATGGTCAAGAAGCGCGATCCGATCTTGCCAAGCTTTCCCTGTCCCTCCGGCCTGACCGAGGACGATGAACTGGCCCGGCAGGCGCGGGAAGGCATGCGCCGTCGTCTCGACGCCGCGCCGCCGACGGACGGGGACGAACAGCGCTATTGGCAGCGTCTGGAGCGCGAGATCGGCGTGATTCAGTCGATGGGGTTCTCTGGATATTTCCTCATCGTTTCGGACTTCATGAAGTGGTCTGTCGCTCATGACATCGCGGTCGGGCCGGGCAGAGGATCTGGAGCCAGTTCGGCGGTGGCCTGGGCCTTGTTGATCACAGGTGTGGATCCGCTGAAATTCGGCCTGATCTTTGAGCGCTTTCTAAACCCCGAGCGGGTGTCCATGCCTGACTTCGATATCGACTTCTGCCAGGAGCGACGGGAGGAGGTTATTACCTACGTGCAGCAGCGTTACGGCGCCGACCGTGTGGCCCAGATCATAACCTTCGGCAGCCTGCAGGCCCGGGCCGTTGTGCGGGATGTTGGCCGAGTCATGCAACTGCCGTTGGGTCAGGTGGATCGTCTGGCCAAGATGATTCCGAACAATCCCGCCAAGCCGGTCACCTTGGCCGAAGCGATCGAGGTCGAGCCGCGTCTCAAGCAGGCGCGAGACGACGATCAGGCGGTCGCCGACCTGCTGGAAACGGCGCTGCAACTCGAAGGTCTCTATCGCAACGCCTCGACCCACGCCGCTGGCGTGGTGATCGCCGATAGGCCGCTGACGCAACTGGCGCCTCTCTATCGAGACCCCCGGTCGACCCTGCCCGCGACGCAATTCAACATGAAGTGGGTCGAGAGTGCAGGTCTGGTCAAGTTCGACTTCCTCGGATTGAAGACCCTCACCGTGATTCAAAGGGCCATCAAGCACCTTGAGCGCCGCGGCGCTGGCGTCGACCTCGAAACCTTGGCCATGGACGACAAGGCAGCTTACGAACTGGCGTCATCCGGCCAGACGGTCGGGGTTTTCCAACTGGAAGGGCAGGGGATGCGCGACACCCTCCGCAAGCTGCGGCCGGGTTCGATCGAAGAGATCACCGCCCTCATCTCTCTCTATCGCCCTGGGCCCATGGATTCGATCGATGAATATGTCGATGTGAAGATGGGTCGCCGGCCGTTGGTCATCCTTCCGGGGTTGGAAGCGGTGCTGACCGACACCTACGGGGTCATCGTCTACCAGGAGCAGGTGATGCAGATCGCCCAGATACTGGCCGGATACTCCCTGGGCGAGGCCGACCTGCTCCGGCGGGCGATGGGCAAGAAGAAGCAAGAGGAGATGGACCAGCAGCAGGCCCGCTTCCTCTCGGGGGCTGCCGAGCGAGGGCTGAACCGGGCGGACGCCGAGGACATGTTCCAGAGGATGGCCAAGTTCGCCGGCTACGGCTTCAACAAGGGACACGCGGCCCCCTATGCGGTGATCGCCTACCAGACAGCCTGGTTGAAGGCCAACGCACCGGTCGAGTTCTTCGCCGCCTCGATGAGTCTGGATATCTCCAATACCGACAAGCTGGCGGTATTCTATCAGGACGCCCGCCGGCAGGGCGTGCCAATCCTGCCGCCAGACATCAACCGATCGAACGCGGACTTCGATGTGGCTGACGGCCAGGTGCTTTACGCGCTTGGCG
>CAIQDO010000634.1 GCA_903870555.1 uncultured Caulobacteraceae bacterium | reverse complement strand
GCGGGCTTCGATCGGCAGAAAGGGCGCATGGGCCCCGTAGACCTGGGGCCCCAGCCGCTGATCGTAGCCGCCGGGCCTCATCAGGGGCTCGCCGGACGTTACGGTCCCGCCCATCGTCGGGACCGGGTCGCGCGGATCGAAATCGTAGCTGACCGACGTCGCCGCGGCCTCGGACGCCTCCCGGGACAACCGGCCCTCGGCGTGGAGATAGAACGGCGTGAGCTTGCGGTCCGGCAGCGGCCAATCGGCCTCGCTACGCCAGCGCCCGCCGTGTCGCAGCCGGCCTTCGGGGGACTTGCGTCCATCGCAGCCGCCCATGACGAACAGCCGCACCGGCGGTGTCCGGTCGGGGGCGAGGCGCACCCCCTTCAGATGTCGATCGAACCAGTCCAGACGTTTGGCGAACAGGTCGCCGGGTCCGTCGGCGTCCAGAGTGGCCCCGGGGCCGAATTCGACGTCGCCGGCATGGGAGGTCGAGCGTCCGCCGTGGGTCCAGGGCCCGATTATCAGGCGCACCGGCGCCTTTCCGCGCTTGGACAGGCCGACATAGTTGTCGGTCGCGGTGCGGGAATAGGCGTCGTACCAGCCTGAAAGGTGGGTCATGGCGGCTGGGGCGAACCGGTCGTAGGAGCCTGCCGCATAGATTCCGACCTGTTGCCAGAAGCCGTCGAAGACCCCGTGCTCCCACTGGTCGTAGACATAGGACTCGAAATCCGGCGCCAGACTGATCGGCGTATGGCCGCGCTTCCACGGCATGCTGGCGAACCAGGCCTTCAGGTCGACGGCCTTGAGGGCGGCCATCCGGAGCGGATCGCTCAGCGCCTCCCGGCTCTCGAGGGCGTTGGCGTAGGCCCAGGTCACCTGCTTGAGTTCGAAGGCGCCGCCCTGGCGGATGCCGCCCTGATAGGCGTTGGAGAAGCCGCCGCAGTCGACATACATCGCCTTGAGGCCCGGCGGGTCGAGGCATCCCAGCGCCACCTGGGTATGGGCGGCGTAGGACAGGCCCAGGGTTCCGATCCGCCCGTCGCTCCAGCTTTGGGATAGGATCCACTGACAGGTGTCGAAACCGTCGGCGCCCTCGCTCAGGTATTTGGTAAACTGACCCTCGGACTCGTGGCAGCCGCGGCAGTCCTGGAAGACGACGACGTAGCCGTGTCGGACGTAATATTCGGCCACCTGCGCCCGGGTCTTGGGCCTGGGATCGGCGGCGGTGATGTCACGAAAGCTGGTGACGTCGCGGCCGTAGGGCGTCCGTTCCAGGATCACCGGGAACCGGCCTTCGGCCACCCGACCAGCGCGCGCCGGCCGGTAGACATCGGTGGCCAGGCGCACGCCGTCCCGGGTCGTCACCTTGAGGTTGCTTTCCAGGACGACGTCATAGGCGGTGTCATCCGCGGTCCCGGCCCTCGCCGAACCGGCGCGAAACACGCCTAGCAGCGCCGCCGCCTGGACGAATCCCCTCCGGCTGAAGTCGCCAAATCCCATCACCCTACCCCAGCGCCCGAGCGGCCAGGTCGCGCCATTGGCGGCCTTCCTTGCGGAACTGGGGATTGGCGCTGGCGATGCGCCGATCCATCTCGACGACCGCTTCGCGGGCTTCGGGAGCCCGGCCGGTGCGCGCGAGGAAGGCGGCGTAGCGGCCGAGGCCTTCGAGGCCCGGCATGCGTCCCGCCGCCCATTGATAGGCGCTGTCGGCTTCCGCCGTCCGGCCCAGGCCCTCATAGGCCCGGCCCAGCGCCAGGGCGGCCTGGGGGCTGCGGCCCTTGTCCTCATCGTGGCCAAGAGTCTCAAGCACGGCTAGGCCCTCGCCGTGGCGACCGAGCTCGATCAGCGCCGTGGCGCGGCCGAGGAGCAGCACCGGATCGTCGGCGTGGATGCCTGACGCCGCCTGGGCGTAGAGGCGCTCGGCCTCGTCGTGCCGGCCCATGCCCGCCGCGGCCTTGGCCAGACGCATCTGGTTGTGGACCGTGGGAGAGTCGGCGTTGGCCGTCGCCGCCTCGCGGTATTCGCGGCCGGGGTCGAGGGTCTCGCGGGCCCCCTGCACCGCCCGCCGCGCGGTCGTGCTGCCGGTAATGGACGGCAGCAGCACGGCGACGACATAGACGATGCCGCCGATCGGCTGGAGCATCAGGATGATCATCAGCCAGAACATCTGCTGATTGGTGCGGACCGCGTGGACGCACAGGGCGATGGAGAACAGCAGGGAGAGGCCGAAGGCCGGCAGCATGGGCGGGTGTCCTGGTTGCCTCTCCATAAAGGGGAGCGGCGGCCGAATCTCAAGGCGCCTCCCGCCGATGAATTGACGGTCGGCCACGGCCTGCTGAAGCTTTAGCGGGACGAGGCCGGGTCCATCACGGCGTCGCCGCCGGACCCGGTGGAATCCCGATCGGCGCGGCGTGTCGAGCGGGTGATCCGTCGGCGAAGGTCCTGCATCGGTTTCTCGATCCCATGCCAGGACAGGAAGGCCATCAGCAGTCCCAGGGGCACGGACCAGGCCAGAACGACCATTGGCGAGCGCGTCCCCGTGAGGTGAACGACCGCCTGCTGGATGGGGAAGCCGTAGAGATAAAGGCCGTAGCTGTAGCTGCCGGTGTTGAGCGGCCAGGGCAACGGCGCTTTCAGCATTCCCAGCCAGATCACCAGGTAGGTGAGGGCGACGGAGGCGAAGCCGACGAAGGCGGGATTGGTCGCCAGAGCCGACGAGCCGAACGTGGTGAACAGCGCCAAGCCGCCCGTCGCCAGACCGGCCAGGACAGGCGAGAGCGGAATTCGGTCGCGCTGGAGCCAGGCCAGGGCGCCGACCAGGAAGATGCAGATCAGCTTGCCGCTCTCACCAGCGAACTGCTTTTCGAACGGAAAGCTCCAGCTGTGGCCGAAGGCGCTCCAGGCCTGGTCGACACCGAACAGCACAACGATCCCCAAGGCCGGCGCGGGCCACCAGACGACTCTGCGCACCGCGATCAACCCGGCCAAGGCGGCGTAGCAGACGATCTCCGCCGGAATGGTCCACAGCGAGGCGTTCACCTGCGGCAAGGGCGTGTCCTCGAACACCCCCGGTAGGCGGTAATGGATGTCGCACAGGGCGGTGCGCCAATAGGCAAGAGTGTCCGGATGGGTGAGGTAGTCCAGCGGCGGCAGGGTGGTGAAGGCCAGTCCGAGCCCCAGGACGCAGGCGGCGGCGCCGATCATCAGCGGCGGGACGATCCGAAGCCCGCGGGCCAGGACGAATCGGCCCAGCGTCAGGCGGGCCGCCGTCGGCGTGACCAGAAAGCCGCTGAGGGCGAAGAACATCGGAACGGTGGCGTAGACGATCATCCAGCCGAGGCCGTGGGTTGGCGACGCCTGATCGCCGCTGGTGATTGAAAAGCAGTGCCAGGCCAGCACGCTGAAGGCCAGGGTCAGGCGCAGGGCGTCGAAGCCCGGTCCAGAGCCCCCATTCTCCCGCAGCGCCGCCCCGATCGTCTTCACGCCGCCTCCAACGGCGATACGCCGTCCTGTCCAGCGCCACCTGTGCGGGAATCGTTCTTACGGTCAAGCTTTGATCATCCCTAAAACCGGTTCCCAGTTTTCGGAACGTGCTCTAGGACCGTGACCATGAGTGACTGGACCCATCATTACGCCGACCGTGTCTCGGGCATGGCCGCTTCGGAAATCCGCGAGTTGCTCAAGCTGCTCGACCAGCCGGATATCATCTCCTTCGCCGGCGGCATCCCCGATCCGGACCTGTTCCCCAAGGCCGAGATCGCCGCCGCCTACGCCGCCGTGCTTGGCGATCCAGGCCGCGCCGCCGCCGCCCTGCAGTATTCAGTCAGCGAGGGCTACGCGCCCCTGCGCCAGTGGCTGGCCGGCTACATGGGCGGGTTGGGCGTTCCCTGCGAGGCGGCCAACATCCTGATCGTCAACGGCTCGCAGCAGGCCCTCGACTTTATCGGCAAGCTGCTGATCTCGCCGGGCGACACCGTGCTGGTGTCCTGGCCGACCTACCTGGGCGCCCTTCAGGCGTTCAACAGCTACCAGCCGCGATTCGACGCCCTTCCAGGGCCGGACAACAACCGCACCGCCGAAAGCTACCCGGCGGCCGGGGCCGCCGCGCCGAAGTTCGGCTATGTGATGCCTGAGTTCCAGAACCCGACAGGCTCAAGCCTGACCCTCGCCGAGCGCGAGACTTTGCTTGACACCGCCGAGGCCCTCGACCTGCCCCTGGTCGAGGACAGCG
>CAIQDO010000633.1 GCA_903870555.1 uncultured Caulobacteraceae bacterium | reverse complement strand
CGTGCCCTCGGCGATCGTCATGCCGCCCGCCCCGCCGCCGCCGCCGGCCACCAGAAGCAGGTCGAAACGGTTGTCACGAACCCAGCTCGCCCCGCCTCCGCCCGCGCCGTAGTGGAACGCGGGGGCGGCCGTGACACCCACAGCGGTCGGGAGGACCCCGCCAGAGTAGCCATAGGTTCCCTGGCCGCCGACGTCCAATTCGAGCAGGTCGCCGGCGTTGAGACGGAAGGTTCCGCCGAGCGCGGCGCCATAGCCGCCCGCATTGCCGCCGGCATTGCCGCCCTGTGCGCCCCATGCGTTGATTTGGTAAACGCCCGTGAACGGCGCGGTAAAGAACTGGCGCGCGCCTGTGTAGTCAAAGTCCAATATCGTAAACGAGGCCGAGGCTGGACCCGCCGCCAACACCGTCGCCACGGCCGACATTGTCATCAATATTCGGTGGTTCATTCCGCCGCTCCCCAATCAATAAACCGTCACCCTGATGGCGTCTCCAGTTCAAAATAGAGTCGACGACGACAGCGAACAGTTGCAACGGCGGACACCAGGTTGCACGACGGGGGACGGCGAGGTTGCACGCGACGCCGGAAATCGAACATCGGCGATCAGGAAATGACCTCTCAAGGGGGGTTGCACAAACCCGAATTCAAGGTACGCCTTTTCTGGCGAAGGGGGCCTCGCATGACCGACGATGACTTCGCCGCGAAGCTCAGGCTGGTGCTGAAGACCTTGACGATCTCCAATGGCCGGCTGGCCGTGGACCTGGCGGTGGACAAGTCCCTCGTCGGCCGCTGGGTGTCCGGAAGGGTCAGGCCTTCGACCCACAACCTCGCCCGCCTTACGCGACACCTGGCGATCCGCATCGACGGATTCGCCCTGCTCGACTGGGAGTTGTCGACCGATGCGTTCAGGGCGCGACTTGGCTCCGGTCCCACCCCACGGTCCACCGCCCCGCGGGACATCGGCGATTTTCCCAACGCCCGCGCTCAGAGTCTGATCGAGGTCCAACGCGAGGGCGACGCCTATCCCGGTCTGTACGCCCATTTCCGCAAGGCCTTCCGCAACACCGGCGAAATCCTGGTGGAGCTGATGATCATCTGGCGGGACGGAGACCGGCTGATGTTCCGCTCCTTCGACCCCTCGTTCTCGCACATCGGTGAGATCCTGATTGTTCGCCACCAGATGTTCTTCATTGGCGAGGACGACGCGCGCGCCGACGGACTGATGTTCATGATCGCCAATGGGGTCGGCGGGCGGAAGGCCTATCGACTCGACGGCGTGGCCCTCAGCGTGGCGGGCGACCGGCACCGGACGCCGGGAGCCTGCGTCTCGGTGATGCAGCGGATCACGGACCTGGAGGCCGATGCGACGGTGCCAGAACGAGACCTGCTGGTCAGCATCTGCACCCACATGAAGGTGGCCTACGACGACGGGACGGTGGCGACGATCGCGGGTCCGGGGATCGTCAGAGCCGTCACCGCCATCGTCGGTTCACGCGCCGACGGCGGCCCGATGGATCACGTATTGCGGGCCCCGCTCGACCGGTCGCTGGCGGCGTCGGAGGTCGATTTGAATCCGGCGCTGGTCGCCGACCTGACGCGTGTTCGCGACGCCTTCGTCAGGACGACCACCCTGCCGAGGCTGTCGCTGGCCTATGACTTCCGTAGCCCGCAGTTGCGCGAGGCGGTTCGGGACTGACGGCGATTTCGGCTTGCGCTCCCGACCGTCCTCGATTGAACGTGCGCGGATAAAAAAGGGAGGCAGGAATGACCATCGCCCAGACCATCGTGGCGGATATCGCCGACTACAACGCCCGCTGGCTGGCGGCGTGGACCGCCAAGGACGTCGACGCCCTGTGCGCCTTCTACGCCCAGGATTGCGTCTACCAGGATCCCCAGACCGTGGGAGGACTGCGCGGGCATGACGCCCTGCGCGCCTACCTGACCGGCCTGTTCGCTGCCACGCCCGCGATGACCTACACCCCCGACGAGGTATGGCCGATTCCCGGCGGATTCTGCGGCCGCTGGTATTGCGACATCGCCGGCGGCGGGCGGATGCGCGGCTTCGACCTGGTGCTGCTCGCCGGCGACCGCATCCGCCTCAACGAGGTCTATGTCCACACGCTGGCCGGATGAGCCCCTTGGCCAGACCCGATATCAGGGCGCCGGGCGCGATCGACGCGGTCTGGCTGACGGCTGTGCTGCAGGCGGGCGGCGTCGACGCGGTGGTGGCCGACTTCACGGCGCGGCCGATCGGCACAGGCCAGATCGGCGACAGCTTCCGCTTCAACCTGACCTATGAGCGCGGCGGCGACGGCTCGCCCGCGTCCCTCGTGGGCAAGTTTCCCGCCGCTGGCGAGGAGAGTCGCCAGACCGGCGTGGCCCTCGGCAACTATGTCCGAGAGGTGCGCTTCTATCAGCATTTGGCGCCGACCGCCCTGGTCAGCACCCCCCGCTGCCTGTTCACCGACGTCGACGAGGCGACCAGCGACTTCGTGCTGATGATGGAGGATCTGGCCCCGGCCAAGCCCGGCGATCAGCTGGCCGGCGTGACGCTGGATCAGGCCCGGCGGGTGGTTGCGCAGGCGGCTCGGCTGCACGCCTCCCACTGGGGCGACGACGGCCTGGAGGACCTACCCTGGGTTTCCGGAACCCGGGCCTCGCCGCCAAGCTCGGCCACAACTGAAATGATCGCCGAGCTCTGGCGGGGGTTCAAGGACCGCTATGGTCCGCGGCTGAAACCGGACTGGGTGAGGGCCGGCGACTGGCTGTCGACCCGGTTCGCCGAACTGGGCGAGGCCGGCGACCATCCGCGCTGCCTGACGCACTGCGACTTCCGGCCCGACAACATGATGTTCGCCTCGGCGCGCGGCGGACGGCCGGTGACCGTGCTCGACTGGCAGTCGGTCGCCTACGGCGTGGGGGCGACCGACGTGGCCTACTTCCTGGCCGGCGCACTGACGCCGGAGGTGCGCCGAGCGCACGAAGCCGAGCTGCTCACGCTCTATCTCGACACCCTGACCGGGCTCGGGGTGCGGGGCTATGGCATGGACGCGCTGAAGCGGCGGTACGCCCGGGGCGGTTATCTGCTGTTCAGCACCGCCTTCTTCGCCGCCATGATCGTCACCCAGACCGGGCGCGGCGACCGGATGTTTCTGCAGATGATCGAGGGCGCGTCGAACCACCTGTGGGACCACGGGGTGATCGGATAGCGATCGCCTACGGCCTATTGCCTCAGAACGTAGCGGATCACCGCCTTCTGCCCGACCTCGGCGACGAACACCGCGCCGGAGCGATCGACCCAGATCCCCTCCCCGCCGCTGGTGGCGTTGGAGTCGGGGGCGGGATCGTCGTCGGGGATGAAGGCGCGGACCTGACCGGTGCGGGCGTCGCCGATGCGCACGCCGCGCAACCAGCCCGGATGATGACCGTAGCCCTCGGGCCGTCGGGATTCGGAATCGGTGACATAGAGGACGTCATGACGGTCGACATAGAGACCGCTCGGCCGACCGAACTGGGGCCAGACCGCCAGCAGCTGGCCGTCGGGATCGAATACCTGGACGCGGTTGTTCCAGCGATCGGCGACATAGACCCTGCCCCGGCTGTCCAGAGCCAGGGCGTGCGGCACCTCAAGCTGGCCCGGCGCCGCCCCACGCACGCCCCACTGGCTGATGAACCGCCCCTTCGGGTCGAGCTTGACGATGCGCGCCGGGTCGCGGCGCTGGGTGTGGCCGTCGGCGACATAGATCGTGCCGTCGCGGGCGACGACCACCGCGTTGGGTTCGGCGAAGGTGTCGGGGCCGGCCTGATTGACCCCGGCCTTGCCTAGGGTCAGCAGCACATGGCCGTCGCGGTCGAATTCCAGGATCTGGGCGCCGCGACCGGGGCGGGACTGGGCGTCGGTGACCCACAGATGGTCGTGGGCGTCGAGATAGGCGCCGTGCGGGAACAGAAACAGGCCGTGGCCGAAGGCCTTGAGGAAATTGCCCTTGGCGTCGAACTCCATCACCGGATCGAGGGGACTGTCGGCGCAGCTGTTGGCACCGCAGCGATCGACGACCCAGACGTGGCCGTGGCTGTCGAGGGCGACGGCGCTGGTGGAGCCCATGGTCCGGCCCGGCGGAAGCTTCAGGAATCCGGGGTCGACCGCGTAGGTCTGCGGCCAGGCGTTGGGGTCGGGCGGTGTGTCGCGCGGAGCTGTGTCGCCCGGCGGCGGGACCGGCGTCTCGGCCCGAACGGAGGCGGGGGCCAGGGCGGCGCTGGCGAAGGGGTCGATGCGAATGTCGGCGAGGGCTTCCACCCGGCCGGGCAGATCGGTCTGGCCGGCGGGGAAGCCGTTGAATTTCAGCAGATAGGCCAGGACGTCGGCGTAGGTCTCGCGCGGCAGACTTTTGGGCGCCGTCGCCGGCATGGTGGAGCGGATGCGGTCGAACAGGTCGCCGACCGTCAGGCCATTCCAGCTGGACAGGAACGCCGACCCGCTGAGGGGTTTGGCCTCGCCCACGCCGGTCAACTGGGCGCCGTGGCAGGCCTGGCACTGGGCGGCATAGGCCGTCGCGCCGCGTTCGGCCTGG
>CAIQDO010000632.1 GCA_903870555.1 uncultured Caulobacteraceae bacterium | reverse complement strand
TCCGTACCGCCTTTTCGCCGCCCACGCCATTCAGTAGAAAGTACAGCAGCCCGTCCACCCGGGTGTCGTCCTCACCGACCATGAAGATCTGATGGCGGATAATGAACATCTCGCCCAGGTGCGAAAAAAACAGGTTGAACTCGCGGAACATGAGCCGGTCGCCCTGACGCCAGATACAGATCAGTTCCGGGATCACCTGCCCGGTGTTGCGGAAGGCTTGATAGAACCCGACCCAGATTCCCGTATAGGCCGATCCCTCGCGGCGCACCTCGACGGCGCTCTGGGCGCGCGAGGCGGCCAGGAACCGGTCCCCGGCCACCGGCTCCGGCGGCGACTGAACCATGTCCGGCGCCGGCAATCCGTAACGCGCGGCCAGGGCCGGAATGTCGGCGTCCCAGTCGAGCAGGGTGAAGCCGGGCTGGCGTTCGGCGATCAGCCGGGTCAGTTCGGCCAGGTTGTGGGCCGACGGCGAATTGGTTCCCGACGCCCAACGGCTGACCAGCGACTTGTCCACCCCCAGGGAGGCGGCCAGCCGGCCGCGGCTCAGGGACAGGCCCTTGAGGATCAGGTCCAGCTTCTTCGGAAAATCGTCCAGCTCAGCCCCCGCCGCGCCAGACCATCCCAACGTCCCTCAAGCGCGCTGTTAGAATCCCATGATCGCGCCAAAACGCAACCCGTTGCGCGCAACCGTTGCGGCGCCCGGCGTCATGCGTCGCAACTGCGCGCGCCAGGCCGTTCCTGGCACACAGCGGTCATCGAAACCGCGAACACCCAAACAAGGACGCCCCCCATGAACAAGAGCCTCACCCTCGCCGTCGTCGGCCTCGCCGTTGTCGCCGCCTCGTCCGCCGACGCCGGCCGCAAGCTCAACGGCGCGAAGCTCAACGGTATCAAGCTCAACGGTGTCGCCGCCAGCGGCGCCCAGTCCGGCGCGGTGGTCGTCAGCGCGGTGCGTCTGGCCAATGGCGCCACGGTCGTGGTGAAATAGGCCCAAAACCAGGGCTTGGCGGCGGAGCGGCGTGTGGCGGACTGGACGGACGGCTATGTCACCGACATCGACTATGTTCAGGCCTTTCACCGCGAACTGACGCCGACGATTCACGCCCTGGCCGCCGCCCTGCGCGGTGTCCAGGCCCCGGATCCCGCCGCCCCGCTCGCCTGGTGCGAACTGGGCTGCGGACCGGGCTATGCGGCCAATCTGCTGGCCGCCGCCAATCCCCACCTGACCATCGAGGCGATGGACTTCAATCCCGCCCACGTGGTGGCCGCGCGAAGGTTGGCGCGCGCCGCCGGGTCCCACAACATCCGGTTCCATGACGACAGCTTCGAAGCCTTCGCCGGCCGGACCGATCTGCCGGACTTCGACGTCATCGCCCTGCACGGGGTGCTCAGCTGGATCAGCGCCGACAACCGGCGCTGGGTCGTCGAGATCCTGCGCCGCCGCCTGAAGCCCGGCGGGCTGGTCTATGTTTCCTACAACACCCTGCCGGGCTGGGCGCCGATCCTACCCTTGCGCCGTCTGCTGGCCGACCACGCCGCCACCCTGACCGGACCGACGCAGACCCGTGTCGCGGCGGCCCTGGCCTTCGCTCAGCGGCTGAAGGCCGAGGGTATCGGCTATTTCGCCGCCAATCCCGCCGCCGCCGACCATCTTGACACCCTGGCCACCCTGCCGGCGAGCTATCTGGCGCACGAATATTTCAACGCCGACTGGATACCGTTCTATTCGGCCGACGTCGCCGCCGAGATGTCCGCGGCAAAGGTGACCTGGCTGGGCTCGGCCCAGATCCTCGACCACCTCGACTATCTCAACGTCAGCCCCGGCCACGGGGAGGCGATCGCCGACCTGGCGACGTCCGCCGAGCGGGAAACGCTGAGGGATTTCGTCACCGGCCAGCGGTTCCGTCGCGACCTGTTCATCAAGGGCGCCACGGCGGTCGATCCGGGCGAGTCCGAGGCGGCGTGGGATGCCCTGCGCGTCGCCCTGATCGTGCCGCGGGCCGAGGCGCCGGACAGCGTCCGGGGCCTGTTCGGCGCCGCCGATCTGCGGCCCGACATCTATGGCCCGATCCTCGACGCCCTGGAGGCCGCTCCACGGTCCCTGGCCGAACTCAGGGCGGATCCGGGCCTCGCCGGTCTCGATGTCGCCGTGCTGCGAGAGGCGGTGGTGGTGACGATCGCCGCCGACTTCGTCCAGCCCTGCCTGCCGGTGGCCGGTCTGGCGGCGCGCGCGGCGCGGACCGACGCCTTCAACGCCGAGGTTCTGCGTCAGGCGCCCTATCGGACCGAACTCGACACCCTGGCCTCTCCCGTCACCGGCGGCGGCGTCCTTGTCGACCACCCCGCGCGACTGATGCTGCTGGCCCGCGCCCAGGAGGCCGAGGACATTCCGGCCCAGGTCGCCGACTGGCTGGATGGCGCCGCAACCCTGGCGGACCTGCGTGTGGCTTATGAACGGTTCCAGTCGAGCCTGTTGCCGATGCTGCGAACCTTGGGCATAGGCCATTAGCCCCAGCGCGAAAACGCAACCCGTTGCGCGCACCGGTTGCGGCGTTCGGTCCGGCGTGGTCATGGTGAGCGCGGTTCATCTGGCCAATGGCGTCACCGTGACGGTGAAATAGGCCTCCGCGCCGGTCGTTCACACCTCGGTTCGCGCCAGGGCGTGGGCGCCGGACAGCGCCAGGGGCGGCTCGCCGCCCAGCACCCTCTCCCTCACGCGCCGGATATCGGCCTCGAGGGCGGCGGTCCAATCCAGGTCGCTGGCCGAAAGGCTCCGGTCGCCCGGCTTGCGCAGCAGATGGCTGGTGCGGCCGTCGATGCCGGGCGCCCCCACCACCGGGCGGATCGCCGTCATGATTGCCGGTCCCGCCAGGGCGGCGAGTTCGCCATTGGCCATGATCCGCCGCAGGCGCCCCTGGATGGCCGACAGATCGTCGTGTGTCGGCGGGGCGCCGGAATCCTCCAGGTCGGCCAGCCTTTGCAGCACCGTGGTGGTGGCCGTTGGCGTGCGGAAACTGTCGCCCGCCACGCTCATCACCAGCCCATCGAGTCGGAAGGCCTTCCCGCCGACCACGCCATTGAGCAGATAGGTCAACAGGCCGTCCGCCCGGCCGTCATCCTCGCCGACGATAAACAGCTGATGGCGCAGGATCAGCACCTCGCCGGTGTGGGAGAACGCCACGTCGAAATGACGGAACCTCAGCCGCCGGCCTTCCCGCCAGATAATCAGCAGATCGGGCGCGACCTCGCCGGTGTCGCGAAACACCTGGCGGAAGCCGACATAGAGCCCGGGATAGGCGTGACCTTCGCGGCCGATTTCCTGGGCGCTCTGGATCTGCGACACCGTCAGCAGGCCCTGGGGCGATCGTTCCGGCGGGTCCGCCGTTGGCGGCCCCGCGCCGGGGTGGGTGACGCCGAACGATGTCGACAGCGACTCCAGGCTCCGGTCCCAATCGAGCAGGCTGAAACCGGGCCGCCGGCTGGCGATCAGCGCCGTCAGCGCCGCGAGATTGTTGGCGCTGGGTTCGCGTGCGCCACTGAACCATCTGCTGACGATGGACTTGTCGACGCCGAGCTCCGCGCCCAGCCGGCCGCGGCTGAGAGACAGTGCTTTCAGCACGAACGCCAGCTTGTCCGCGAACGCCTCCAAGGCGCGTTCCCCCGAGAAACAAAGCGTGATCCTCGCCGCTCTGGCAACAAATGACAACCGGATGCGGTGAAATGGCAACTGAGAGACGGTCGCGACAACTGCCGGGGCGGGAAGGCCGACCCTAAAACGGCGTCATCAAAACCGCGCGGCGCCGCCGCCCACCAACCAAGGAGCTCGCACCATGTTCAAGTCGCTCGCCGCCGCCCTTGCCCTCGCCGCCCTCGCCGCCGCCGCCCCGGCCTCCGTAACAACGGCCTCCATGCCAACGGCTTCCGCGCCAACGGTCTTTCCCTGAACGGCATGCGCCTGAACGGGATGCGCACCAATGGCGTCAAGATCAACGGCCTTAAGACGAACGGCCTCAAGAACAACGGGATGAAGCTCAACGGCATGAAGTCGAACGGTATGCGCCAGAACGGTATGCATATAAAC
>CAIQDO010000631.1 GCA_903870555.1 uncultured Caulobacteraceae bacterium | reverse complement strand
GGCCTCGTAGTTGGAGAACAGCCGGTAGTCGAAGGCCAGGCCCTGCTCGCCGAACCACGCCTTGAAGCCTTCCCAGATGGTCACGACCTTGGGCGCATAGGCCACGGCGCCCATCACAAGCGGGGGTGTGTTCACGGCGTCTATCCTCGGAACTGCGCCGGAGCAGAGGCGGCGCCGACCGCTCCGTCCTAGAGGAGGTCGGCCCGCGACGCCATCACCCGGCCGTCATCCTCTGACAGAGCGGCATGGCCGTCGGCTCAGGGCCCGCCGCCGATCGAACCTGAACGGTCGTGGAACCGGTCGACCTCCGCGGTGTCGTCGCGGCGGCGGGCGTCCCATTGCGCCTGGGTGGCGCAGATCTCGCTGGGCATCATCGACCCCAGCACCTTGGTCTCCTCGCAGATCAGCTTGGGCTTGGGCGGTTTTGGCGGCTTCGGCGGTTTGGCGACGGCCGCCGTAACCGCCGGTGCGGCGGTCGCCGGCGGCGCGCCGCCCGCTGCTGGAGCCACCGGCTCCGAGGCGACGGAAGAGGCCAGCATAGACAGCCCGGCGGCGATGACCCATGCCTTCATTGCGTTCCCCTGGAGCAAAACAACCATCCCGTTCGGCGTTATCACGGTTGCAGGACTCGAAGATCCGCGTGCGCGTGCGCTTAATCTGACGAGACCCCGAACGTGGCGCTCAGTCAACCAAGAGGACGCGGCTGGGATCGCTTTGGTATCGGAACCGCGAGGCCCACAGGACCTGTGGCCCGAAGGCCGCCGAAGTCTCTCTTAGGGATAAAAATGGTGGACGCGGCTGGGATCGAACCAGCGACCCCTACGATGTCAACGTAGTGCTCTCCCGCTGAGCTACGCGTCCGCCTTTAAGGCCCGGAAGGCCTCGGGAAGAGGGCGTATAACGGGCGGGCGCGACGCGCGCAAGCGCCCACCGATGGCGATCGGGGGCCGACGGGTTTGACCGCGGCGGCGGCGCGGCCAATATGGACCGATGACGGTTTGGGCCCCCGAGGCGACAGCAGGCGACGACGCCGGGGCGGAAGCGAGCTTTCACCTGACGCGCCCTGCCGTCGGCATTCCGGTCAGCGCCCTGGTGTTCGCCTCCCCTCATTCGGGGCGGATCTATCCGGAGCGTCTGATGGCCGCCTCGCGGCTGGACGGCGCCGCCATCCGCCGGTCGGAGGACGCCCATGTCGACCGGCTGATCGCCGCCGCGCCGGATGTTGGGGTCCCGGTGCTGGCGGCGCGCCTGGCTCGCGCCTGGCTCGATCTCAACCGCGACGCCTGGGAGCTCGATCCGGCGATGTTCGAGGGCGAGCTGCCGGCCTACGCCCGCGGGCGCTCGGCGCGGATCACGGCCGGTCTGGGCTGCATCGCCCGCACCGTCGGCGACGGCGAGGAGATCTACCGGCGCAAGCTGACCTTCGCCGAGGCTCTGGCGCGGGTGGAGGCGGTGCACCAGCCCTATCACGCCGCCCTGGCCGAGCTGGTGGCCGAGGCCCGGCGCGCGCGCGGCACCGCGGTGCTGATCGACTGGCACTCCATGCCGTCGGCGGCGACCCGGCAGGGCGGGGCCGGAGCCGGCTGCGACGTGGTGCTGGGCGACCGGTTCGGATCGGCCTGCGCCCCGGCGGTGTCGCGGCGCGTGGAAACAGCGCTGCAGGCGATGGGTTATAAGGTGGCCCGTAACGCCCCCTACGCCGGGGGCTACACCACCGAACACTACGGCCGGCCGGCCAAGGGCGTGCATGCGCTGCAGGTGGAGATCAACCGGGCGCTCTATATGGACGAGGCGACCCTGGCGCCGTCGCCGGGCTTCGTCGCGCTGCGGCAGGATCTGGAAAGGCTGTTCGCCGTGCTGGCGGCCACCGATTGGAGCGACCTCTGAAGACGCCGGCGGGATCCTCGCACGCCTGAATTTGCGGCGTCGGGTCCTGGAAACAGGCCAATATTTCACTATCTCAATGCGAAACCCAAAAAAATGGCCGCGCCAGCATTTAAGCGGCGCGGCCAGTTAATTAGGGAGGAAACGCCCAGGAAGGGCAGATACGTCAGCGACGCGTCGTAGGATCAAGATAGGGTGCAGCGCACAACGGATCAAGCGAAAAGTTACCTCAGTCCATGTTTTTTTCCAGTTCAGTAGGTTTTTCCAAACGTTTTCATAGACTTACTAACGTCGGCCGCAAGGCTGGCGATTGTTGCGCTGCAATGATATAGATCATTTTGTTCGCTTGAGCTGGCGCAGAATCGTGCCGGTGCGAGACCGTCGGGGTGGCTTCCGGCGGCCCGAACGTCTATGACCCGCCCTCCCTTCACCAGAAGTCCAATTTCATGTCCCTGCGAAATATCGCCATCATTGCTCACGTCGACCACGGCAAGACGACCCTGGTCGACCAGATGCTGGCTCAGTCAGGCATCTTCCGAGCCAATGAGTCGCACGCCGAGCGCGCCATGGACTCCAACGATCAGGAGCGCGAGCGCGGCATCACCATCTTGGCCAAGGCCACCTCGGTGCTGTGGCACGGCAAGGCCGGCGAAACGCGCATCAACATCATCGACACGCCTGGCCACGCCGACTTCGGCGGCG
>CAIQDO010000630.1 GCA_903870555.1 uncultured Caulobacteraceae bacterium | reverse complement strand
GTATTTCACCATCGAGGTCTCCACCGACGCCGGCAAGCCGGCGTCGATGAGAGTGCAGGTGTGGTGGTTGAGCTGCCGGGCCGCCTCGATCTCGGTGGCCATGGTGGCGATCTTGAACCGGATCGCCTGGAAGTCGCTGATCGGCTGGCCGAACTGTACCCGCTCGCGGGCATAGGCCGTCGCGTGGTCCAGGGCGGCCTGGGCCAGGCCGATGGCGCGCGCGGCCGTGTGGGCGCGGGCGACCTCCAACCCGGCCGCCGTCGCTTGGAAGGCGCGTCCGGCCCGTTCCGGCCGGTCCTCCTCGGTCCGCTGCACCGGCGCGCGCACCCCCTCGAACCGCAGCTCCCACGTCTTCCAGCCGAAATAGCCGATCTTGGGAATTGGCGCGCCGCTGCAGCCCTCGGGAAGTTGACCCTTGGGCTTCTCCACCGCCACCGACACCGTCCCGGCACGGACGTCCGGCTGGGTCGGATCGTCGATCCGGCACAGCACACTGATGAAATCGGCGCCATCGGCGAAGGTGCACCAGTATTTGTTGCCGGTGATCACCCACTCGTCGCCCTCGCGCCTCGCCCGGCAGGCCACGCTGGAGAGGTCAGAGCCCGTCTGCGGCTCCGACAGCGCCGCGGCGCCCAGGTAGCGCCCCTTGGCCATGGCCTCGATCTTGGCCCGCCGGGCGTCGCCGATTCCCGGGATCGAGCGGTAGAAGCCGTTGCCGCGGGCGATCAGGCTGGCCACGCTCATCCAGCCGCGCGCCAGCTCCTCGGCCACCAGACAGTATTCGAACGCCCCCAGGCCGAGACCGCCATACTCCTGCGGGATCGTGACGCCGAAGAAGCCGAGCTCGCCCATCCGCTCGATCAACTCGCGCGGGATATCACCCTTCACAGGGTCCAGGCGGTTGGCGAGCGGGGTCACCTCCTCGTCGGTGAAACGGGCGGCGAGGTCGCGGATCATGATCCGCTCCTCGGTCATATGGCCGACGGGCGTGGTGACATGGGGCATCAGGCGGGGCTCCGCTCGGCGGCGATCCGGTCGAGAATCGGCGACAGGTAGGTCATGAAGGCGTCCGGATTCTCGCTCATCGGGAAATGGCCGACCCCGGGCATGGCGGTCCAGGTCGACCCCGGGATCATGGCGTGAGCGGCCTGACCGAGCTCCAGGGTGCCGCTGGCGTCATACTCGCCGTTGAGGATGTGCACGGCCACCTTTGAGGTATCGATCCTCGCGGCCGTCTCGCGCAGGTCGCAGTCGACCACATAGTACCAGAGATCCCCCCGGAAGGCCGGCGGCCAGCCCGCCGCATAGACCTGGCTGGTCTCCTTGCGATAGGCCACTGGCGAGGTGGGGCTCATCAGCGAGTCCATCATCCGCGCCTTGTAGTCGTTGCTGACCTGCGGATGCCACAGGGCGTCCAAGGCCTCGAAGGGCACGTCGATGTTCAGCGCGCCCTCCACCGCGATCACGGCGCTGAACAGATCGGGGTGGTGCAGCGCCAGGTCGAGCGCCAGCAGGCCGCCAACCGAGCAGCCCATGAACACCGGTCGGTCGAGACCCAGGGCCTGGGCCAGGGTCACCGGCACGGACCGCAGGAAGCCCGCTTGCAGAATATAGTCCTCCGCCCACCACTTCGGCCCGACCGGCGGCAGGGACTTGCCGTGGAACGGCAGGTCATAGGCGATCAGGCGGAAGCGGCTGGTGATCTCCGGCCGCTCGAACAGGTGACGCCACTGCGCGCCATGGCAGCCGGCCGTATGCTGCAGCAGCACGGGAATCCCCTGCCCCGCCTCTTCGAAATAGATCCGGTAGTCCTGGCCCTGCAGCTCCAGGTGGATGTACCGGCCCACCGGCGCCTCGATCGTGCCGTGCGGGCGTCGCTCGACCGGCGCCGCGACATCCAGCGGCGGTCGCAGAAGCTCCACCGCCCTCATGACCGCCGGATAATATTGGGCGTAGAGCACCGGATCGCCGTCCACCACCATGCCGGTATCCGAGGTCAGGTAGGAAATGTCCTTGAAGAGCCGCGGCGGCTTGGCGGCCAGCAGCTTCTCCCAGGTCGCTTCCGGGGCGGCGAGACCGATGACGCCGGGCTCGCTCTTGGCGACGGGTTCCGCTGAGGCGACGCCGTTGACGACCCGCAGGGCGAGGTCGCCAGAGGGGCGCTCAAACCTAAGCCCGCCTGTCCAATGGCGCGCGGCGAGGCGGAACTCACCGTCCGCGTTGCAGGTGTCGGCGAAGGCGACGGCGGGCTCGGCGGTCATGATCGGGCTCACAGTCCGTACAGGTCGGCTTTGTCGAGCGTGTTCTTGACGAGGCGCAGGACCGCGACGTCGACCATCACCCCGTCCACCTGAACAGCGCCCAGACCGCGGGCCTCGGCCTCGAAATAGGCGTCACGCATCTTGCGCGAGCGAGCAACCTCGCCCGCGCTGGGGGAGAACACCTCCAGCGCCGGGGCGATTTGGGAGGGGTGGATGGCCCATTTGCCGACCATGCCCAGGGCCTTGGCCCGCTTTGCCTCCTGGCGAAAGCCGTCCTCGTTCTTGAAATTGGCGTAGGGGCCGTCGACGGCGTCGATGCCGGCCGCGCGCGCGGCCATGGTGATCCGCCAGCGGGCGTAGTGGAAGATGTCGCCCGGATAACCGCCGTCGCCGCCGATATCGCGGGTGTCGATCCCCTGGGAGCCGGAATAGTCGCCCATGCCAAAGATCAGGCACTCCAGCCGATCGCTACAACGCGAGATCTCTTCGACGTTTTGAAGCGCCTGCACCTCCTCGATCAGCACCTCGATACCAATCCGGCGGTCGAGCTTCAGCCGTTTTTCGAGCTGCAGCAGCATTCGGTCGAGAAACACCACGTCCGCGGCCGAATAGGGCTTGGTGAGCATGATGGTGTCGATATTGGCGCCCGCCTTCTCCACCACCGTGATGATGTCGCCATGGCACCACTCGGTGGTCACGTCATTGATGCGCACGCAGCGGGTCTTCTTTCCCCAGTCCAGAGTGTTCAGCGCCCAGGCGATCTTGTCCCGGGCCTCGACCTTGACGCTCGGCGCCACGGCGTCCTCAAGGTCGCAGAAGACGTGGTCGGCGGCGGACTCCGCGCCCTTCTGCAGCATCTTCTCGCTGCTTCCGGGCACGGACAGTTGGGAACGGCGGGCGCGGCGCGGGCGCTGGGTCATGCGGGGGCTCCTGAAGGGACGTCGGGTTCTGGGTCGTCCAGCGCCTTGGCGGCGCGAAGATCGATCAGGGTCTGAATCTCGTGTTCGGACAGGCCGGCGAGCCTCAGCTGCGCGCGGGTGTGCTCGCCCAGCAGGGGCGCCCTGGTCCGAACGCCGCCGGGCGTGCCTGTCATCTTGATCGGCACGCCGGCCACGCGGATCGGCTCGCCGCCAGGCTGTTCCACCTCGGCCAGCATGTCCCGGGCCGCGAAATGCGCATCGGTGGCGATCTCGCCCATGTTCAGGACCGGTCCATAGGGGATGCGCCCCCCGAGCCTTTGCGTCAGTTCGATCTTGGTGAACCGCGAGGTCCGCGTGCCCAGGGCGGCGAGCACATCGGCGCGGTTGGCGTTCCGGCGGGCATGGGTTGAGAAGCGCGGATCGGCGGCCAATTCGGGCGCCTCGATCGCGGCGCAAAGGGCGACGAAGACCGGGTCCTGCTGGGCCGCGACCGCGATCCACCCGTCGGCGGCGGGAAGCAGGCCAAACGGCGTGAGGAACGGGTGGTGATTGCCCTCCGGTCCGGCGATGATGCCCTGCACAGAATGCTGGTAGACCATGCGCTCACACACGGCCAAGACCGCGTCGACCATGGACACGTCCACGAACTGGCCCGCGCCCGTCCGGCGCGCGTTGTGAACCGCCGCCAGCACCCCGAAGGCCAGCATCATACCCGGAATGATATCGCCCACGCCCGGGCCGACCTTGGTCGGGGTGTCGGCGTCCGGGCCGGTGATGGCCATGATCCCGCCCATGGCCTGGGCGACAGGGTCGAAGGCTGGCCAGTTGACATAGGGCGACGCGCCCGTCCTGGGGTCGCCGAAGCCGCGCAGGGCGCCGTAGACGAGCCTGGGATTGACCTCGCGCAGCACCTCCCAGCCGATCCCCAGACGCTCCATCACCCCGGCGCGGAAATTCTCGGTGATGGCGTCGGCGTCTCGGACCAGCGCCTTGAGGGCCGCCTTGCCCGCCTCGGTCTTCAAATCCAGGCACACGCTGAGCTTGTTGCGGTCGACGCTCTGGAAGTAGCCGCCGAGCACCTTCCGCGCGTCGTCCGCGCGATAGGGGCCGGCCTGACGGGTCATATCGCCGTCGGGCGGCTCGACCTTGATGACCTGGGCGCCGTGGTCGGCCAGCATCATCGTGCCATAGGGTCCTGACAGCATCTGGGTCAGGTCGATGATGCGAATGTCGGACAGGGATCCGAACGGCGCGCGCCCGGCGTTCAGGTCCGTCATCGGCTCGCCCTCATCGGTTTGCCCAATGGCTCCGACGCTTGATCAGCGCCCTGCGGTCGACCTGGGCGACCAGTTCGTCCTTCTGGTTGTAGCCGTAGTGCCGGAAGGTGACGTAGCCGGCGTCCTCGCGATCGGCCGCGGCGACGTCCAGCACCTCGGACACGGCGTAGAGCGTGTCACCGTGCCGGACCGGCCTGGAGAGCCGGATGTTGTCGAGCCCCACTTCCGCCAGGGCGTTCTCGCAGCAATCCTGGGTCGCCAGCCCCAGCACCATCGAGAAATTCACGCCGCCGTAGACCAGGATGCCGCCGAACGCGGACTTCGCCATGGAATCCTCGTTGAAGTGGCCTTGGGCGGTGTTCATCACCAGATTGGTGATCAGCACGTTCTCCAGCGGGGTGATGGTTTTGCCGCGCGCGTGGCGCATCACCTGCCCGACCACGAAGTCCTCGAAATAGGTGTCGGCTCCCGTCAGTCTGGAGATATCGCCCATCACACGGCTCCCGTCGGGTTGCGCCTGCGCACGAGGTTGGAACGCCGAAACGCGCAGACACGGGCGCCGGTCTCGTCGTGACCCTCGGTGCGCCAGGTGACGATGCCGTTGGCCGGATTGCTCTCCGAAACCCGTTTATCGAGAGTCACGCTCGAAGCGGTAATCGTCGTCCCAGGATAGACGGGCCGGTCGTAGACCAGCTCCCACACGCCCAGAAACGGCCCGCCGATCTCGGACAGATCCTCGACGCTCAGGCCGAGCGTCACATTGAACACCAGCTGCGGGTTGACGACGATGTCGGGGTGGTCGTGGGCCTTGGCGTAGGCCCTGTTGAAATAGAGCGGGTTGAACGCCAGCGTCAGCGTCGCGAACAGCGTCGCGTCGCTCTCCAGGATGGTGCGGCCCCAGTGGTGATCGAACCTCTGGCCGACCTCGAAATCCTCGAACAGGCGGCCCTTGGCCTTGAGCACGGCGCGCGCCCGTGGATCGGCGTCTTTTGGCATGGCGGTCTCCCGGGCGTCAGTCTGCCCGCCTCGCCGGCCGCCGCGCAACGCGGCGGAGCCCTTGCCGCAAAATCATTACAGATGCAATGAAGTCAGGACACGATGGAGCGGTCATGAGCGCTGCGATCCCCCGCCGGATCAAGTCCGCCGAACGAACCCTGGCCCTGTTCGAACTGTTCTCCCGCGAACAGCGGCCCTTCACCGTCGGCAGGATTGCCGCGGCCTTGGGCATCCCCCAGCCGAGCGTCAGCATGCTGCTGCATAACCTCGAGGCCTTGGGCTATCTCGAATACGATCAGGCGGCGCGCACCTACGCCCCGAGCATTCGCGTGGCCCTGCTGGGCAGCTGGATCGATCGCAAGTTCGCCCTGGCGGGCGCCATTGGCCAGACGCTGGGAGAGCTGCAGAGGGCGACAGGCCTGACCGCCTTCATCGGCATTCAGAACGGCTCATCGGCCCAATATGTGCTCGCCCAGAACGCCGGAAGTCCCGACCGCCTTGAGGTCGTCTCAGGCGGTCACCGCTCGCTGACCGTTTCGGCGGTGGGCCGCGCCCTGCTCAGCCTCAAGCCGGACGCCGAGGTCCGGTCGTGGGTTCGACGCTGCAACGCCGAGGCCGGCGAACCCCGCTTTCGCGTCAATGAGACCGCTTATCTGGCGCTGATCGAAGATGTGCGCGCCCGAGGCTGGGCCGAGACCGCCGGCGAGGTCACGCCCGGCCTGGGCGCCATCGCCATGACCTTCGTCTCGCCGATGGGAACCGCCCCGCTGGCGGTCGGCGCGGGCGGACCAATGGCCCAGCTGGCGACCCGGCGCGAGGCGGTGCTCGCGGCGCTGAGACGGTTCAAGGCCGCGTTCGCGGAGTCGCCCTGAGGCCGGAGTCCAGGCAAAAAGAAAGGCCCCCTTCCCGGGCGGGAAGAGGGCCCTTCGGATCGATCGTCCGACCTGAGACTATTCGGCCGCCTTGGTGGCGGGCGTGTAGCCGATGATGGCCTTGACCTCGAGGTATTCGGTGAAGCCGAAGTCGCCCCACTCACGGCCGTTGCCACTCATCTTGTAGCCGCCGAACGGGGCCATCATATCGCCGCCGCCGCCGTTGATCGACACCTGGCCGGCGCGCAGCTTGGACGCCACTTCCCGGATCTTGGTCATGTCGGTCCCCGAGACATAGGCCGCGAGACCGTATTCGGTGTCGTTGCCGACCTTCACGGCCTCGTCGACGCTCTGGTAGCCGAGGATCGAGACCACCGGACCGAAGATCTCTTCCTTGGCGACAGTCATCTCATTGGTGACGTTGGCGAATACGGTCGGCTTCACATAGAAGCCCTTGTCCAGGCCATCCGGACGGCCGACGCCGCCGGTGACCAGGGTGGCGCCCTCGTCGATGCCGGCCTGGATCAGCTTCTGGATCTTGTTCCACTGGGTGCGGTTGACCACCGGACCCATCTGGGCGTTGCCGTTGGGATCGCCGACGGTGGTGGATTCGGCCGCCGCCTTGGCGATGACGATCACCTCGTCCATCTTTTCCGACGGCACCAGCATCCGGGTCGGGGCGTTGCAGGACTGGCCGGAGTTCTGCATCACGTGCTTGACGCCGCCGCCGACGGCGCTGGGCAGGTCGGCGTCGGGCAGGATGATGTTGGGGCTCTTGCCGCCCAGTTCCTGCGCCACGCGCTTGACGGTGGTCGCGGCGGCCTTGGCCACCTCGATGCCGGCGCGGGTCGAGCCGGTGAACGACACCATGTCGATGCCCGGGTGGCTGGAGATCGCCGCGCCGACGTCGGCGCCCAGGCCGTTGACCAGATTGAACACGCCCGCCGGCACGCCGGCGGCGTGCATGACTTCGGCCCACAGAATGGCCGAGAACGGCGATTCTTCCGACGGCTTCAGCACCATGGTGCAGCCGGTGGCGATGGCCGGAACCACCTTGCAGGCGATCTGGTTGATCGGCCAGTTCCAGGGGGTGATCAGGCCGCAGACGCCGATCGGCTCCTTGACGATGCGCGTCGTGCCGCGGTCTTCCTCGAACTGAAAGGCCTTCAGCACGGCGATGCCGGTGGCGATATGGCCGATGCCGATCGGGGCCTGGGCGCGCTGCGCCAGGCTGGCCGGGGCGCCCATTTCCTCGGTGATGGCGTTGGCGATGTCGCCGAAACGCTTCTGATATTCGGCCTGGATGCGCTCGAGCAGGTCGATGCGCTCTTCACGGCTGGTCAGGGAGAAGGTCTCGAAGGCCTTGCGGGCGGCGGCGACGGCCTTGTCGACGTCGGCGGCGGAGCCGGCCGAGATATGACC
>CAIQDO010000629.1 GCA_903870555.1 uncultured Caulobacteraceae bacterium | reverse complement strand
GACGGAGACGCCGGGTAGCCCCCGGGCGCCCGCCGAGCTAACACTCGCCGATGGCGCGAACCAAACAAGGCCCCGAATTTGAGATCGACGTCGGCGGAGACCCCTATCTGTGGCGGCTTCACCGCCTGCCCGGCTGGTCCAGCGACGCCGAGAAGCCGCACGGCATGGCGCTGGCCGTGCGTCATGCCGAGGGGCAGCGCGAAGCGGTGCTGGACTTCCCGGCGGGACCTCAGCCCCGGTTCGGCGCGCCGCAGCTGAAACCGGCGCAGATCGCCCCGGCGCTGGTGGCCAAGGCCATAGCCTCCGCCATCGCCGCCGGCTGGGAGCCGCTGTCTCGGGGCAAGACGGTGACCATCGTGGTGGATATCACCGGCGGCTGACGCCAAAGGCTCGCCCTGAAGACGCTGGCGGACCGATCGTGTGGGGCGTACCAAAAGCGCAAAACACGGGACGAGGGAGTGAGCGGTGATCGAGGGACCGGTGACAGGTGGCGAACACGGCTGGGCCTTCGCCCGGCCGCTGATCGATCTGGCGGCCAAGGGCTATGTCGAGGCGGAGTATTTCCTGTCGGGGGAGGCGACGAGCTACGCCCTGGCCGCGGGGACGACCATGGCGCGCGATGGCAAATGGCGGGCGGCGCCCAAGGCCGCGGTCCCGTTCAAGACCCGCTTCCTGGTCTACCGTCCCGCCGACCCCGAGGCGTTCAACGGCACGGTCGTCGTCTGCTGGAACAATGTCACCGCTGGCTACGAACTGTTCTTCGGCGAAAATCCCGAGGTGCTGGAGGGCGGCTACGCCTATGTCTGCGCCAGCGTCCAGAAGGTCGGCCTGCATGGCTTCGACGACGCCCCGCAGGGTCTCGTCGCCTGGGACCGCGACCGCTACGGCGACCTGAGCATCCCCACCGACGACGCCTCCTACGACATCTTCACCCAGGTCGCGCGCGCCGTGGGCCCAGGGCGGACCGGCGCGGTCGATCCGATGGGCGGCCTTCAGGTGCGCAAGGTGATCGGTCTGGGCGCCTCGCAATCGGCCGCCCGCCTGTCGACCTACATCAACGCGGTTCATCCCCTGCAGGCGACGCAGGGAACCGCCGCGTTCGACGGCTACATCCTGCAGATCTACTTTGGCAGCGGCACGCCGCTGGAAGCCGGCGACCGCCCGGCGGCCCCGGCCGATCGCGCCGCGCGGCGGTCCATTCCCAAAGGCCAGGTTCTCATCCGCGACGATCTCGATGCGCCGGCGATGATCGTCAACACCGAACTGGAGGCCATCTCCTGTTTTCCGGTGCGCCAGCCCGACACAGACCGCTTCCGCACCTGGGAGGCCGCGGCCCTAACCCACGTCTCCTACCAGGCCCAGGTGATCCGCAACGTGAAGTTCAGGCGCGATTTCGGCGTCGAACCGCCGGCCGCGTCGGAGGCCATGAACCGCATCGCCATCCAGCCCTACTACGACGCGGCGCTTCATCTCATGAACCGGTGGGTGAACGGCGGCGCCCCGCCGCCCAGCCAGCCCCCGATCGCGTTCACGGCCGAAGGCGAGGCGATCCGTGACGCGCACGGCATCGCGATGGGCGGCGTTCGCCTGCCCCAGGCCGACGCGCCCGTGGCGGTGAACAGTTCGATCCCTGTCACCGACGATTTCTCGGGTCAGCTGCGGGGCTCGAACATGCCGTTCGCCGCGGCAAAGCTGGACGCCCTGTGGGGGGACGAGGCGGCCTATCTCGCCGCGTTCGCACAGGCGGCCGAGGCGGCGGTGCAAGCCGGCGTGCTCCTGCCCCGCGATGTCGCGCCCGCCGTCGAGGAAGCCGCCAGCGAATATCGTCGCGCGAGGACCGCATGACCCACCGCCCCATCAGCCGCTACCCCGTGCCCGACGTCATGGACCTGCCCGAGGACCTTCGGACGCGGATGCTTGGCATG
>CAIQDO010000628.1 GCA_903870555.1 uncultured Caulobacteraceae bacterium | reverse complement strand
GTGGGGGAGGCGGCCATCGGCATGCAGGCGCCGATGAACGTCGCCTGGCTACGCCTGAGGACCAGCGAGGCGATCGCCGCGCAACTGTGTTTGGGCGCGGGGCGGGTGACGGGGGCGGAGCTGCATCGCCTGGGCCTCGCCCACAAGGTGGCGCCCGACGCCGAGGTGAACGCGGAGGCGCGCGCCCTGGCCGCTCGTCTGGCCGGGTTTCCCGGTTCGGGGCTCGCCGCGATCAAGGCGACGCTCCGCCGGCCGGTTCCCGCAGGCGGCGATATCTTCGACGCCATGGTCGGCGGTCCCGCGTCGCCGCCGCCCTCCAGGATCGCCGTTTGACCCATATCACAGCGCGGAACCGTCCGAACGGCCAGGGTGGCGAACGCATGGAAGTCGGTGTCACGACTCGTCAAAACCCCTCAAAATCATAGAGTTGAAGCGGAGCGCGCGCTTGCAAGACTACCGGGAGCTGCACAGGTCCTCGATCGCCGATCCGGAGGCCTTCTGGCTGAACGAGGCCGGTCGGATCGACTGGGGGCGGCCGCCAACGATCGCCCTCGACCACAGTCGTCCGCCGTTCGCGCGGTGGTTCCCGGATGGGACGACCAACCTGTGCGCCAACGCCGTCGACCGATGGGCGGCCAGCCGCCCCTATGAGCCCGCCCTGATCTGCGTCTCCACGGAAACCGACACGGAGAAGACCTACAGCTTCGCCGAACTTCTCGACCAGGTGACGGCCTGGGCCGCAGCGTTCCAGAGTCTCGGCGTCGGCCGGGGCGACCGTGTGCTGATCTACATGCCGATGATCGCGGAGGCGGTGTTCGCCATGCTGGCCTGTGCGCGGATCGGCGCGGTCCACACCGTGGTGTTCGGCGGCTTCGCCAGCGGCGCCCTGGCGGCGCGTATCGACGACGCCACCCCCACGCTGATCGTCGCCGCCGACGCCGGATCGCGAATGGGGCGGGTCATTCCCTACAAGCCCCTTCTCGATGAAGCCCTGGGCATGGCTGATCACCGGCCCAGCAAGGTGATGATCGTCGATCGCGGTCTGGCGCCGGTCCACTGGGCCCACCATGACGTCGAGGCCAACGCCCTGGTGGACGCCTGCCGCCATGTCGAGGTCGCCCCGGCCGACCTGCCGTCGGACCATCCGAGCTACATCCTCTACACCTCCGGCACGACCGGTAAGCCCAAGGGCGTTCAGCGTGACACCGGCGGCCACGCCGTCGCCCTGGCGGCGTCGATGAAGCACATCTTCTTCGGCGAGCCCGGCGGGGTGTTCTTCGCCACCTCCGACATCGGCTGGGTGGTCGGCCATTCCTACATTGTTTATGGCCCGCTGATCGCCGGCATGGCCACCATCGTCTACGAAGGCGCTCCGATCCGGCCCGACCCCGGGATCTTTTGGAAGCTGGTTGAGCGCCATCGCGTCAGCACCATGTTCACCGCCCCGACCGCCCTGCGGCTGCTGAAGAAGGAGGATCCCGCCCATCTGGCGCGTTATGACTGCTCCTCCCTCAAGGCCCTGTTCGTCGCTGGCGAGCCCTTGGACGAATCCACCTCGTCCTGGATCGCCGACTCCCTGGGCGTCCCCATTCTCGACAACTATTGGCAGACCGAAACGGGCTGGCCGATCCTCACCGTCTGCCGCGGCCTCACCGATGTGGAGCCCAGGCTCGGCTCGCCCGGCCTGCCGGCCTACGGTTTCGATGTGCGTCTGGTTGACGAGGTCACCGGCGAGCCGGTTCCGGTGGGCGAAAAGGGTGTCATCGCCATCGCCACGCCGCTGCCGCCGGGCTGTCTGTCGACCATCTGGAACGATGACGCCCGGTTCGTGAAGACCTACTTCCAAAGCATTCCGGGCAAGATGCTCTATTCCACGTTCGATTGGGGGGTGCAGGACACCGACGGCTACACCTTCATCCTCGGGCGCACCGACGACGTGATCAACGTCGCCGGCCATCGCCTGGGCACCCGGGAAATCGAGGAGGCGATCTCGACCCACCCGGCCGTGGCCGATGTGGCGGTGGTTGGGGCGCACGACGATATCAAAGGCCAGACGCCGGTCGCCTTTGTGGTGCTCAGGGGCGCTTTGGCGGCCGGTGATGAGCTGGCCCAGGCGATCATTCAGGCCGTCGCGCGGGAGATCGGCGCCCTGGCCAAGCCGACCAGCGTCAACTTCGTCGACAGCCTGCCCAAGACCCGTTCGGGCAAGGTGCTGCGTCGGGCGTTGCAGGCCGTCTGGGAAGGCCGCGACCCGGGCGACCTGACCACCATCGACGACGCCTCGGCGTTGACGGCGATCTACGCGCTACGAGACGCCCGGACGATGGCGACCAAGGCCTAGTCGTCAACGACCTAATCGTCTCTGGGGCCGTCGAAGCGCCGTCGCAGGTCGTGCGCGAGGTGGTCGACGAAAAGGCGCACCCTTGCCGCTGGAAAGCGTCCGGCCGGCTGGACGATATGGATCGGAATCGGCGAGGGCGACCAGGACGGCAGCACACGCCTTAGGCGGCCGGCGTCGACGTAGGCCTTGGCAAGGTAGGAGGCGATAAACGTCAGACCGGCGCCGTCCGCGGCGGCCTCGGCCGCCGCCTCCGTGGTGTTGACGATCAGCCGCGGATGGACCGCCACGGAGGTCAGCCCCTGCAGCCCATCGAACGACCACCGGTCGGGGATCGGCATGGTCGGCAAGGCGCTGACGGTGCAGTGATCGATGAGCTCGGCCGGCGTGCGCGGCTCGCCGCGCGCGGCGAGGTAGGCGGGGCTGGCGTAGATCGACAGATGGACCTGCCCGACCCGCGTCGCCCTCAGCGACGAATCCGGAAGGTTGCCCAGGCGCACGGCGAGATCCAGGCCCTCGTCCACCAGGGAGACGACCCGGTCGAGGAACATCATCCGTACGTCGATCCGCGGGTAACGCTTAAGGAAGGTGACGACGGAGGGCAGGACGTTCAGCCGGCCGAACATGCCGGTCGAGGTGATGCTGATGACGCCATGTGGCTCGGCCGCATCGTCGTCGCCGATTGCGCGCAGGTCCTCGTAGCTGGCCAGCAGACGGCGGCACCCCTCCAGGTAGCGCGCGCCCTCGTCGGTCAGCGCGACCGAACGGGTGGTGCGGTTCAGCAGCCGCAAGCGCATCTGCGCCTCCAGCGCGGCCACCGCCCGGGTGACCGCCGCGGGATCGCGATTCAGCCGGCGCGCGGCCTCCGCGAAGCTGCCCAACTCCGCGACGGCGACGAAGGTGGCGATGGTGTCGAGGGTGTCGGCCATTGTTGTGAAATCTGAAACAGAGAAGCGCGAAGACGGCAATTCATTTCATCCGAACCGACCGTTAAAGGGAAGTCGCGGCGGCCGGCAAGGGGCTGGATCCATCGCGCAGCCGGGGGTCGCCATGACCGAATTCCAAAGCCTGACCCAACTCTTCGCCGTCCCGTCCGCGCACGGCGACGCCGCGACCTACGTCCTGGCGTTCCTGTCATCGACAGCCGTCGAACTGATCGCCGTCGCCTGCCTGGTATCGGCCTTGGCCATCGGCGGACTGCGTCACCTGTTTCGCGAGACGGCCGACCAGGACCGCAACGATCGGCTGTGGGGCCGGTTCAACGTTCTGAGCCTGTCGAAGCTGATCATCCCGGTCACCTCCCTGACGATGACCGTGTGGATCTACGTCGCCACCCAGGGCGCCTGAAGCGGGCTTTGGCGGACTACCGGAAGGCGAGTCCTTCGAACGCCCCGGAGGTCCGCCATGCGTCGATATATTTGAAGTAGGCGGTCGCGCCGGCCGGGTAGCCGACAGCGAGGCGTGCGCCGGGGCCTGGAGCCAGGCCCTCGTTGTTGTAATAGCCGGGCGTGCAGTCCGGGGCGCCCGTCATCCGGCCGAAGCCGGTCAGCAGAAGCTCGACCCAGGCGTTCTGAGCCTCCTGGGTGACTTCCACCTGTTTGTAGCCCTTGGTCACCGCGTGTCGGACGACGGCGGCGATGGTCTGGCCGCCCTCGGTCAGGTTGTGAGGGACATTGGAGATCAGGTTGGCCCCCTGTGTGGGCTGGACGAAAAAGGCGTTGGGGAAGCCGTGCACATGGATGCCGTGCTTGGTCTTCATCCCGTCCGCCCAGACCTGCGACAGCTTCAGGCCGTCGCGACCGGTCAGGTCGAAGCCGGCGCGGCGCTTGTACTCGGTGCCAACCTCGAAGCCCGAGGCGTAGATGATGCAGTCGACGGGATATTCGACGCCGGCCACGACCAGACCGGCTTCGGTGATCCGCTCGACCCCCTTGCCGTCGGTGTCGATCAACTTCGTGCCCGGCGTATTGAACGCCTGCAGATAGGCGTCATGGAAGCACGGGCGCTTGCACAGCTGCCGGTACCAGGCCTTCAGCTTCTGGGCCGTGTCGTGATCCTCGACGATGGAATCGATCCTCGCCCGGATTTCATTCATCTTTTCGAAGTCGGAATCCTCATAGGCCGCCAGCATCTTCTGCGGGGTCATGTCCTCGCGGGGCAGTTGGCTGATCTTGGCGCGGATGCGCCGCGACAGGTCCGTCCAGCCGTCCTGGACCAGGTCCACGTCCGCCGTGCCGCCGGCCTGATTGGCGGTGAAGTTCTCAAGCCAGCGCTGCTGCCAGCCGGGTGTGGCGATGTCGGCGAACCACTCGGGATCGATCGGAGCATTGGCGCGGACGTCGACGGACGACGGGGTGCGCTGGAACACCAGCAGTTCCTTGCAGGCGCGGGCGAGGTGCGGGACGCACTGAACGGCCGTCGCGCCTGTGCCGATGATCGCCACCCGTTTGTCGGCGAGCTTGACCATCGGCGCGCCCTTGGGGTCGCCGCCTGTATAACCGTAGTCCCAGCGGCTGGTGTGAAAGGCGTGTCCCTTAAAGCGCTCGATCCCCGGGATGCCGGGCAGCTTGGGCACGTGCAACGGGCCGGTCCCGAGGCCGATGAAGTCCGCCGTGAAGGCGTCCCCCCGGTTGGTGCGGATCACCCAGCGCGATGTCGCGTCGTTCCAGCTCAGGTCCTCGACCTCGGTGTGGAACAGGGCGTTGTCATAGAGGCCGTACTGACGACCGATCCTTTGGCACTGCTCCAGGATCTCGGGCGCATGGGCGTATTTCTCGGTCGGCATATGACCGGTTTCTTCCAGGAGCGGCATGTAGATCATCGACGCCGTGTCGCACTGGGCGCCAGGATAGCGGTTCCAGTACCAGGTGCCGCCGAAATCGCCGCCCTTCTCGATGATACGCACGTCGGTGACTCCGGCCTCGATCAGCCGGGCGCCTGTGACCAGGCCCGCGAAGCCGCCACCGACAAAAGCGAAGGTGACATGGTCCGTTTTCGGCTCGCGCTCGACGAACGGCGTGTAGGGGTCCTCAAGGTAGTGGGCGAGTTGGCCCTTGAGCTGCAGATACTGGGCGTTGCCGTCCGGGCGCAGACGCTTGTCGCGTTCTGCGATGTACTTGGCCAGCAACACGGCCTTGTCGACGGCGGGCGACGTGGCGCCCGACCCTTCGGTGGTCGTCGTGGTCATCTTTTCGCCCCTGCCCTGATCCTGAACGCTGTTTACCCAAGGCCTTAGTGGCGTCCTGGCGGAGGGTCAATCAGGTCGCTGGGGTCTCCGCGATGCGGGGAGTCCTATCGGCGCCTGAAGTCGTGTTAGGACGCCGCCATGTTGCGTCTGACCGAACTTAAGCTGCCTCTTGACCATCCGCCGGAGGCCCTGGCCGCCGCGGTCTCCGAACGCCTCGGCGTGGCAAGGGACGATGTCATCGCGTTCCATGTCGCCCGCCGCGCTCACGACGCGAGGCGCAAGGCGGCGATCCTGATGGTCTATTCGGTCGACGTTACCCTGTCGCCGCTGGCCGAGGCCGCCGCCTTGTCCCGGCTGGCCGGCGACGTGCGGATCAAGCCAACCCCGGACGTCAGCTACCAATTCCTAGCCAACGCTTCGGATTGCAATGCACGACGGCCTTTGGTGATCGGCGCCGGACCGTGCGGCCTGTTCGCGGGGCTGCTCCTGGCCCAGATGGGCTTCCGGCCGATCATCGTCGACCGCGGCAAGGCGGTGCGTCCGCGAACGAAAGACACCTGGGGCCTGTGGCGGCGTGGCGTGCTCGATCCCGAATCCAACGTGCAGTTCGGGGAGGGCGGGGCCGGGACCTTTTCCGATGGCAAGCTCTACAGCCAGATCAAGGATCCGCGCCATCTCGGCCGCAAGGTCTTAACTGAATTCGTCGCCGCCGGCGCGCCGCCGGAGATCCTGACGGAAGCTCATCCCCACATCGGCACCTTCCGGCTGGTGACCATGGTCGAGAGCCTGCGCGCCAAGATCGAGGCGCTTGGCGGCGAATACCGGTTCCAGAGCAAGGTCGTCGACCTTCTGGTCGACGTCGACGTCGACGAGGCCCGACGAGTCCGTGGGGTGAGACTCGAAGGCGGCGAGACGATCGAGGCCGATCAGGTCGTCCTGGCCCTGGGCCACAGCGCCCGCGACACCTTCGCCATGCTGCATGATCGCGGCGTCCATATCGAGGCCAAGCCCTTCTCCTTGGGATTCCGGATCGAGCATCCCCAGTCGATCATCGATCGGGCGCGGTTTGGAACCCACGCCGGCCACCCGGACCTGGGCGCGGCCGACTACAAGCTGTCCCACGCCTGTTCGAACGGGCGCACCGTCTACAGCTTCTGCATGTGCCCGGGCGGGACGGTGGTGGCGGCGGCTTCGGAGCCCGGCCGCGTCGTGACCAATGGCATGAGCCAGTACTCCCGCAACGAGCGTAACGCCAACGCCGCCATCGTCGTCGACATCACGCCGGCCGTCGACTTTCCGGGTCACCCCTTGGCCGGCGTGGCGTTGCAAAGGCAATGGGAGGAGAGGGCGTTCGCGGTCGGAGGCGGCGGTTACCAGGCGCCCGCACAGAGGTTGGGGGACTTCCTGGCAGGCCTGCCATCGACCGAACTCGGCGAGGTGGGCCCTTCCTACAGGCCCGGCGTCCGCCCAGCCGACCTGTCGACCTGCCTGCCGGACTACGCCATCGCCGCCCTTCGCGAGGCCCTGCCGGTGTTCGGTCGGCAGATCCCTGGGTTCGACAATCCGGACGCGGTGCTGACGGGCGTGGAAACGCGAACCTCCTCGCCGGTGCGCATCACCCGCGGCGGCGATTTTCAGAGCCTGAACACCCGCGGGCTCTATCCGGCCGGCGAGGGCGCCGGCTACGCTGGCGGAATCCTTTCGGCCGCCGTCGACGGCATCAAGGTGGCCGAGGCCGTGGCTCTCCAGATCGAGGGGATGTCAAACGCCTGATCCCAACGTCAGTCTGGTCTGGGCCCCACGCGATCCAGAAAGCTGGAGAGGTCTCCCACCCATCGGCGAACGGCCGGCCCATCGCCGGCCTCGGCCGAGATTTGCAGTTCGGCGCCGAAGTCGGTGATCGCCTGAAATCCGAAGGTGGTCCCGGAGCCTCGCATGTTGTGACCAGGGATGGCCGCCGCTTGATAGTCCTGGCGTTCCAGGGCTTCGAGTGTCGCGGTGACATATTGGCGGCAGTTCTCCAGAAAGGCGGGGATCCGACCGGCGAACCGGTGACCGGCCCACGAGGCCGTGGATGTCGTCGCGGCGGGGGCGTTGTCCATGATCGCCTGCAACAGCACCTCCTGCTTGATCGGTTTGGTCAGGAACGCCGTGCATCCGGCCGCCAGGCACATTTCCCGATCCCCTTTCAGCGCCGAGGCTGTCAGGGCGATGATCGGCGTTGGCGGCAACTGGTTGGCGAGTTCCCAGGCGCGAATGGCGCGGGTCGCGGTCAATCCGTCCATCACCGGCATCTGCCGGTCCATCAACACCATGTCATAGGGCTTGGCCTTGAACATGTGGCAGGCAATGGCCCCGGTCTCGGCGATATCGAGCTGGTGCGGCGTATCCTCAAGATAGGCCACGGTGATGATGCAGTTGTCAGGCGAGTCTTCCGCCAGAAGGATGCGCAGGGGAGGCATCGCCGCCGCCGGGCCGGCGCCGGCTGGCGCGGCCGCGGGCCGGTTGGAAGCGCTTGAGACCTCCAGCGGCACCGCGAAGGCGAATACGCTGCCCTTGTCGACGACGCTCTGCACCCAGATGCGTCCGCCCATCAACTCGACCAGCCGCCTGGAAATCGTCAGGCCCAGGCCCGACCCGCCAAATCGACGGGTGGTCGAGGAATCCGCCTGGGTGAAGCGTTCGAAGATGCGGCCGAGCTTTTGTTCGGCGATGCCGATGCCGGAGTCGGACACGGTGAAGCGCAGGGCGGTCGGCACGGCGGTGTTGGCGTCCGGCTCGACCTTCAACGACACTTCGCCCGATTCCGTGAACTTGATGGCGTTGCCGAGCAGATTGAGCAGCACTTGGCGCAGCCTCGTCGGGTCGCCGACCAGATTGGTGCTCACCGTCGGCGCGATGTTCCACACCAGCGCCAGCCCCTTTTCCTGGGCGCGGGGGGCGACCATTTCCATGACCTTCTCCAGGTGGTCGGTCAGGGAGAAACCGGTCTGCTCGAGCTCGAGCTGCGACGCCTCGACCTTCGACAGGTCGAGGATATCGTTGATCAGGTTCAGCAAATTGTCCCCGGACCGCCGGAAAATCTGCACATACCGGTCCTGTTCGGGGGTCAGGTCCGTCTTGGCGAGGATGTCGGCGATGCCCAGCAGCACATTCATCGGCGTGCGGATTTCATGGCTCATGCTGGCCAGGAAATCGGATTTCGTTCGGCTGGCGCTTTCGGCGGCGGCCTTGGCCAATTGCAACTCGACCTCGACCCGCTTGCGCTCCGTCACGTCCCGGGCCGCCGCGAACACGCCCTGCAACGTCCGCTTCCGATCGTAGAAGGTGGTGGCGTTGTAGGAAACCACCGTCTGTTTGCCGTCTCGGGCGCGGGCGGTGAGTTCGTAGTCGGTGACCGATTTTTCGATAAGCACCCGCTTGATCGCCGCCTCGGCCCGCAACGGATCGGTGAAGTAGTCCTTGAACGGCGCGCCGATCAATTCGTCTCGGGTGCAGCCGGTGAGGGCCTCCATCTGTTTGTTGACGTCGGTGATGATGCCGGCCGGGTCTGTTGTCATGATCGCGTCGATGTTCGATTCGATCAGCGACCGGGTGTAGAACTGCTGGTCGCGCAACTTCTGGTCCGAACGCTTCTGCTCCTCCTCGACCAGCTTCCGCGCGGTGTTGTCCGTGCCAATCAGCAGATAGCCGATGATGGCACCCTGGGCGTCGCGCAGCGCGGTGACGGAGACAACGGCGGGAAACCGGGTGCCGTCCTTGCGAATATAGGTCAGCTCATAGATGTCCTCGATGCCACGCGAGGCCTTGAACACCAGGGCTTCGAAGCCCGGCGTGATCGGTGTCGCCAGTTCGGCGCTTAGCGCCTGGGCCCGGGCGATCAGTTCCTGCGAGTCCGAGATGTCGGCGGGCGTGATCTTGTTCATCACCTCCGCGGCGGAATAGCCGAGCATCCGCTCGGCCCCGACGTTGAAGATCTGGATGACGCCCTTGGCGTCGGTGGCGATGCTGGAAAAATTGCTGCTGTTGAAGATCGCGGTCTGAAGGGCTTCCGCCTTGATGACGATTTCGTCGGCGATGCTGTCTCTCTCGGACACTTCGCTCTGCGCCGCGCGCCGCGTGGGCGAACCGGCCTTGAAATCGTCGATCGACATGTCGAGCGTCCCGCCTTGAAAGGTCTTGCGTCGCCGCGAAAGGACCGAAGGCGGACATCGGCAGGTCAGGGCGTGACGTCGCTCGCCAGACCCTGTCGCCTTGGCATAGGCTGGCGACGGGTCGGCTGGCAGGTTCGGAAAGTACTCATGCCCGGGTTTTCCCCGGGGGCGGACGAAGCCGGAGTCAGGTCCGCTCGCGGATGATCACCGGCAGGCTCTCGTAGCCCTTGACGAAGGTCGAGTAGACCCGTTTCGGCTCGCTGACGACCTCGATCCTGGGGAAGCGCTTGAGGATCTCCTGCCAGATCACCGTCAGCTGCAGTTCAGCCAGACGATTGCCGACGCAGCGATGGATGCCGAAACCGAACGACAGGTGCTGGCGGGGGCGTTCGCGGTCGATGATGTAGGCATTGGGGTTGTCGATCATCGTCTCGTCGCGATTGCCCGAGACGTACCACATGATCACCTTGTCGCCCTTGCGGATGGTCTTGCCGCCAAGCTCCACGTCCCGGGTGGCGATGCGGCGCATGTGGGCCAGCGGCGTCTGCCAGCGGATGGTCTCCGACACCATGCCCGGGATCAGCGACGGATCGGCGCGGAGCTTGTCGTACTGGTCGGGATTCTGGTTCAGGGCCAGCACCGAACCGGTGATGGTGTTGCGGGTGGTGTCGTTGCCGCCGACGGTGAGTAGCACGACGTTGCCAAAGAACTCTCGTGGCGACATGCCGCGCGTGTCGGGGCCGTGGGCCAGCATCGAGATCAGGTCGCTGGACGGTGGCGCATTGACCCGCTCGTTCCACAGTGCGGTGAAATAGGCGTGGTATTCGACGAAGATCGCCATCTTCTGGTCGAGCGTGTCGATCAGGCCCTGGCCGGGCACGGCGGTGACCACATCCGACCAGTAGGTCAGCTTGCGGCGGTCTTCCTGGGGCATATCGAACAGCGTCGCCAGGGTCATGGCGGTCAATTCCATCGACACCTTGTCGACCCAGTCGAATTCCTCGCCGATCGGCAGGGATTCAAGGATGCCGATGGCCCGTTCGCGGATCAGCGGCTCCAGCTTTTGCAGGTTGATCGGTGACACCGCCGGGCTGACGGTCTTGCGCTGGACGTCGTGGCGGGGCGGATCCATGGCGATGAACATCGGCAGCGGGCCCTGTTCGTTGACCTGGGTGACGATGGTGATGCCGCCTTCGGACGAGAAGGCGTGATGGTTGGTGTCCACCGCCATGATGTCTTCGAATTTGGTGATCGACCAATAGGGGCCGTAGGCGCTGTCGGCCGTGTAGTGGACGGGGTCTTCCGCCCGCAGGCGCTCGAAGTAGGGCCAGAAGGCGTCGTCACGGAACAGGGCCGGCTGGGCCGGATCGAGGCTCTCAAGCGGCTGGGCGTAGACGGCGGCGCGGACGTCCTGCGCCGGATCGATCGAACCATCACTCATTTTGCGTCTCTTTGGGCTGCATTGGGGCGGCGCCGCCGAGGGCCGGTCGAGGCGCGAACCTTTAGCTAGCAGAACATCCGGCGCGCGCCATCGGCAATTGCGGCCGACCCGAGTCGCTGCCCCGACGCGGCCCGCGCGGCCCGCCGGCCGTCAGTTCGTTTCCAAATCGCTATTTGAGAATGACTATAGAGTCGCGATCCAATTCCGTGTGGCGCGGTCAACATACAGCGGCTAGTCTGCCGGACAATGATATCGCGCCCGCAGAAAAAACGCGCGGTTGTCTTGTTGCCAGGGAGAGTGCCCGTTGCAGTTGAACCGCAATGACTTGCTCAAGGCCTACCGGCTGATGCGAACGATCCGATCGTTCGAGGAACGTGTGTCCGCGGAATTTGAGCGAGGAAACATCCCGGGCTTCGTACACCTGTACAGCGGCCAGGAAGCCTCCGCCGTGGGCGTCTGCATGAACCTCACCGATGCCGACAAGATCGGCTCGACCCACCGGGGTCATGGACACTGTATCGCCAAGGGCGTCGACGTCCGCGGCATGATGCATGAGATCTTCGGCCGCAGGGACGGCCTCTGCGGTGGCAAAGGCGGGTCGATGCATATCGCCGACCTCGACAAGGGCATGATCGGCGCCAACGCCATCGTCGGCGGCGCGCCGCCCCTCGCTGTCGGCGCCGCCCTGGCCGCCAAGAGCAGGAACGACGGCACGGTGGCTGTCTCCTTCACCGGTGATGGCGGCTCGAACCAGGGCACGGTGTTCGAAGCCATGAATCTGGCGGTCGTGCTGAAACTTCCGGTGGTGTTCATTTTCGAGAACAACGGCTTCGGCGAAGGAACCGGCCACGACTACGCCGTCGGCTCACGGGACATCGCCGGCCGTGCGGCAGCGTTCGGCATGCCGGCTGTCCGTGTCGACGGCCGGGACTTCTTCGCCGTCCACGAGGCGGTGGGCGAGGCGGTGGCGCGCGCGCGGGCTGGACAGGGGCCGTCGGCGGTGGAGACCGTGGCCAAGCGGTTCAGCGGCCACTTCGTCGGCGACCCGATGCTGTACCGCACCGCCGAAGAGCGCGAACGCACCCAGCGCGAGGACGATCCGTTGAAGATCTTCCGCGAGAAGGTGACCGAGGCCGAACTGCTGACCGTGGAGCAGCTGGATGCGGAGGACCAGGCCGTCGCCGACCTGATTGACGCGAGCGCCCGGTCGGCCGGCGTGGCGGCCTTACCCACGCTCGCCGACCTCGAAACCGACGTCTACGTCGCTTACTGAAATCAAGAGCAGCACCGATGCCTCAGAAATCCATGCGTCAGGCCCTCAACGAGGCGCTGCGGCAAGAAATGCGACGCGATTCCCGCGTCATCATCCTGGGCGAAGACGTCGCCGGCGGCGCCGGCTGCGAGGGCGTGCGAGACGCCTATGGCGGCGTGCTGGGCGTGACCCGGGGGCTGATCGGTGAATTCGGCGACGGCCGGGTGATCGACACCCCGATCACCGAAAGTGCGATCATGGGCGCCGCGGCGGGCGCGGCCCTGGCCGGTCTGCGACCTGTCGCAGACCTGATGTTCGTCGACTTCCTTGGCGTATGCTTCGACCAGATCTTCAACCAGGCGGCCAAGTTTCGCTACATGTTCGGTGGCAAGGCCGTCACCCCGATGGTGGTTCGGGCGATGATCGGCGGCGGTTTCCGCGCCGGCGGCCAGCACAGCCAGACGCTCCACCCGATGTTCACCATGGTTCCAGGGCTGAAGGTGGTGATGCCGAGCTCGCCCTACGACGCCAAGGGGCTGCTGATCCAGGCCATCCGCGACGACGACCCGGTGATCTTCCTTGAGCACAAGGCCATGTACGACATGATGGGAGAGGTTCCCGACGAGGCCTATGTCATCCCGTTCGGCGAGGCCAACATCACCCGGGATGGCAAGGACGTCACCGTTGTGGCCCTGTCC
>CAIQDO010000627.1 GCA_903870555.1 uncultured Caulobacteraceae bacterium | reverse complement strand
GGCGGCTCCGGCGGCCAAGTCGGCCCCGTTTACGGCGGCGACGATCTCCGGCCTCGGCGCCCGCAACATCGGCTCGGCGGTGATGAGCGGCCGAGTGGCGGCGATCGCCGGCCGGGTCGAGGCCGACGGCAAGACCACCCTGCTGGTCGGCGCCGCCTCGGGTGGCGTCTGGAAGTCGCTGGACGGTGGCACGACCTTCAAGCCGATCTTCGACAAGCAGCCGGTGCAGTCGATCGGCGCCCTGGCGCTCGATCCCAAGCATCCCGACACCTATTGGGCGGGGACCGGCGAGAGCTGGATGCGCAACTCGGTTTCGGTCGGCGACGGCGTCTACAAGACCACCGACGGCGGCGAGACCTGGACCCACATGGGTCTGCCCGAGTCCGAGCACATCTCCCAGATCCTGGTCGACCCGACCGACAGCGACACGGTCTATGTCTGCGTTCCCGGGCGGCTGTGGAGCGACAGCGCCGAACGCGGCCTCTACAAGACCGTCGACGGCGGCAAGAGCTGGCGGCAGGTGCTCAAGGGCGGCAACCTGTCGACCGGCTGCTCGACCATCGCCATCGACCCGTCCAATCCGAAAAAGCTGTTCGCCGGCCTGTGGGATTTCCGTCGCAAGGGCTGGACCTTCCGTTCGGGCGGCGAGACCGCCGAGGCGCCTTCGGGGGGCGACCTGCTGGTCAGCCAGGACGGCGGCGCCACCTGGACCAGTTTGAAGGGGGCGGGCGGCCTGCCAGGCGGACCGTGGGGCCGGCAGGCGGTGACCGTGGCGCCATCGAATCCCAACATCGTCTACGCCTTTGTTGAGGCCGTGCGCAGCGCCCTGTACCGCTCCGACGACGGCGGCAAGAGCTGGCGTGAGGGCGACCGCAGCCAGAACATGGTCTGGCGGCCGTTCTATTTCGCCAACCTGATCGTCGATCCCAAGGACCCGGACCACGTCTTCAAGACCGACCTGTCGCTGATCGCCAGCGAGGACGGCGGCAAGAGTTTCTCGTCGGTGGCGGACAGCACCCACAGCGACCAGCATGCGCTTTGGATCGACCCGACAAACCCCCGCCATGTGGTCACCGGCAACGATGGCGGCCTGTGGATCAGCTACGACGGCGCCAACCGCTGGGCCAAGGTCGACACCCTGCCGATCTCGCAGTTCTACCACGTCAGCGTCGACGACAAGGACCCCTACCAGGTCTATGGCGGCCTGCAGGACAACAGCGCCTGGGTCGGCGACAGCGCCTATCCGGGCGGGATCACCGGCAGCCGCTGGGAGAACCTTGGCGGCGGCGACGGCTTCTGGGCCTGGGCAGACCCGGCGGCGCCGGAAGCCTACGCCTATGTCGAGAGCCAGGGCGGCTCGATCCTGAGGGTCAACCGCAAGACCCTTGAGGCGCGCGATATCCAGCCCAAGTCGGACTCGGCCGAGAAGCTGCGATTCAACTGGAATACGCCGGTGGTGCTGAGTCCGAACGAGAAAGGCACGCTTTACATCGGGGCCCAGTATCTGTTCCGCAGCCGCGATCACGGTCAGTCCTGGGACAGGATCTCGCCGGACCTGACCACCAACGACAAGGACAAGCAACGCCAGGAGGAGAGCGGCGGCATCACCGTCGACAATTCCGCCGCCGAAACCCACACCACCGTCTACGCCATCAGCGAGTCGCCGAAACAGGTCGGCCTGATCTGGGTCGGCACCGATGACGGCAATGTCCAGTTGACCCGCGACGGCGGCGGCCATTGGAATAACCTGACCGCCGCGCTCGGCCTCCCCGCCGCCAGTTGGGTGTCTTGGGTCGAGGCCAGCCCCTACGATCCGGCGACCGCCTACGTGGCCGTTGACCGGCACACCTTTGGTGACTTCGCTCCCTACGTCCTGAAGACGACGGACTACGGCAAGACGTGGCGACGGATCGTGACGCCCGACCAGGGCGTTCGCGGCTTCGCCCATGTCATCAAGGAAGACCCGGAGAAGCCGGGTCTGCTGTACCTCGGCACGGAATTCGGCCTGTGGGTGTCGCTGGACGGCGGTGGCCGCTGGGCTCAGTTCAAGGGGGGCGACCTTCCGG
>CAIQDO010000626.1 GCA_903870555.1 uncultured Caulobacteraceae bacterium | reverse complement strand
GAACGTCAGGCGCCGCGCGCGCCGCCGTCCGCCCACCCCGGAAGGGTGGCGTTGGACGGGCATGACGGGTTGGCGCGGCTGACCATGACGCGAAGCTTAGCCGATTTCGCTGTTCCGTTCCAGGCGTCCGCCGATGCAGGGCAGGGCGTCACCCCAGGCGTCGACGACGTCGCCGAACCCCCGTTGGCGTCAAGGCCGTTCGGACGTCGCGGCGCAGGCCTTTTTCTTCCAGATCCGTGTCACCGATGTCCGAACGCCATCCGCGTCCAGGTCACGCCGCGAGCGATGTTGGCGGCCTGGATCGAACCGGTGCTGACGTTCACCAAGGTCGTCAGCCCGGCCGCCTCGGCAATGGCGCTGGTTTCGGAGGCTGTGACTGGGTATGTGATTCTCCCCGGCGCCGCGGGCCCATGCCTTAGTGAGATCGCGAGCGCGCCGTCGCTGCTCAGCAGCCGGGCCAGGACCGGAAGAGCTTCCGCCCGTTCCGTGATGGTGAGGTGGGCCCAGACGCCCTCGACCAGGATGAAGTCGAACGGACGCGGGTGGCTTTCGGTGAGGCGCTCCAGAGTCGGCAGGCTGTCATCGACCCATTCGATCGGCAGGTCGGGGTAGAGCGCCATGGCGCCGTCGCGAAGTTCGGGCGTCGGTTCGACCGGGGTGACCGCATGGCCGCGCTCGGCGAGGCTGGCGGCGTCGTGACCGGGGCCGGAGCCGACATCGAGGATTCGCGCCGGCCGAACGGGAAAGAGGTGGAGCACCGGCTGGTGCACCGCTTCGAAACGCAGTCGGGTCGCGAGCAAGGCCGAAGCGACCCTTTCATACCCAACTGTTCCCGGCGGTCGAACGGCGCTCATCCTGCGATGATAGCCGAGTCGCAAGCGGTCGGATCCGGCTCAGCCTGTACATGCCTTGAGGGCGCCGTCAAAAAGCCGATGGACCGATCAGGCTGAGGCGAAGTTGGACCACCGCGGAGGATTCCATGATGTTCTGGCTGGGGAGTGGGGCCGGATTGGCGATCGCCTATCTGTTTGGGTCTTTCCCGACCGGTTACCTTGCCGGGAGGTGGCTCAAGGGCGTCGATCTCCGCGAGCATGGCTCCGGATCCACCGGGGCCACCAACGTCCTGCGCACGCTCGGGACAGGGCCGTTCGTGGTGGTGCTCCTGGTCGATGTGCTCAAGGGCGTCGCGGCGATCGTTTTCGCCCGGTGGGTCTGTCATTGGCTGTTTCAATCGCCGTCCGTAACGCCGCCGGCCGGGCTTGATCTGCGGACCTGCGCGCCCTGGGCTGTTTGCCTGGCCGGGCTGGCCGCTTTGTTGGGGCATAGCCGTTCGATCTGGTTGAAGTTCGGCGGCGGAAAGTCGGTGGCCGCGGGGCTGGGCGTCTTGCTGGCGATGTGCTGGCCGGTCGGTCTGGGCGCGCTGGCGGTTTTCGGCCTCGTGGTGGCTGTTTTTCGGATTGTATCGCTTGGGTCGATCCTGGCGGCAGTGACGGCGATCGCCCTCGTTTGCGTCCTGGAGCAGCCGGCGCCCTATCGCGTGTTCGTGATCGTCGGCGGCCTGTTCGTGATCTTGCGGCATCGCGCCAACATTCAGCGGCTACGGGCGGGCACGGAGCCGCGCCTCGGACAACGGCTTCCGAGGGCGGCCACCGAAGCTTAAACGTGAGATTTTCGCGGCCGCGGCGGTGGGACGCTCGAACCCGCACTTGCGCTCAGGCCTCGACGGGAATCCACCACTCGACGTGGGACGGCTGGTCGGGCTGGAAGCCCGGCGGATAGACCTCGAGGTCGGGGCCGTTCGCCAGCCGGAAGCCGGACCTCGGTGTGCGTTCGCCCCAGATCTCGCGCATCGCCGCCTGCATCTGGGTGTGGAGATCGGACCCGTCCGTGTCGAGATGGAACACCAGATAGGTCTGGCCCGGGATGCTCTGCGCCTCCATGCCCTCGGCGACCGCGGCGTCGGGCGCGATCTCGACGCCGGCCAAGTAGCGAAAGCGCCCCTCGCTTTCACCGG
>CAIQDO010000625.1 GCA_903870555.1 uncultured Caulobacteraceae bacterium | reverse complement strand
GATGGTTTGAGATGAAGTAACTGATGAACCTCGTATCGGTAAATCCTTGATCGTCTTCTTTTATCGGCGCCCAATTCGAGGTGCTGTTGTCGACAAGGAAAACACCCTCCGCGAGATTGAGTTCTATGAAGACGGGAAGTTGATCCGCAGAGCCGAGCGCTGGCAGGTTAATGCTGGTCGGATCAACAGTCGATGTCACCAGGCGGGTGATGTCTTCGAGCGCCGAACTCTCGATTACGCTCCTGATGTTCCGCTTCGGGTCTGCCGGCGGAAGCGCCCTATCCGCTTGCGGAATCAGCGCCGGTCTCCGTCCGTCCACCAGTGGACGCGCCCTGGCGCCTTCTAGAGCGAATGTGAACCCGTGCGTAGAGTTCGCGACGTTGAACCGGAAATAGGCGACACAATCCATGAACTCGTCATTCATATTGGCGATTTGTCTCATGGCGTTTCCTCTCGATTTGGGCGGGACCTTTTATTTGACAGGCCCGGCGCCGCAGCCTTGCGCGATAATCTCGGGTGGTCGAGTCCTATTCGTCAGGATGAGCCTCTGTTGGGCCGCGCGCGCCAGTCGGGTCGCGACGGGGTCGACGGGCGCGGGGTTGGCGGTGAGCCGCGCCAGGGCGTCGCGCGCGCGCCGCCAGTCGGCGCGGGCGCCCGGCCAATCGCCGGCCAGCGCCGCCGCGTCGCCCCGCAGCATGACCGCGTCGGCGGCGATGCGGGCCAGGCTCGCCGAGGCCGGGTTTGTGGCCGACAGGGCCTCCAGCCGGTGAGACTCGGGGACGGCCATCGCCAGGGCGTTGCGGCAGGCGGTCGCTCCGACCGCCTCGCGGGCGGCGAGCCTGACGCCGAGCAGTCTCGCCGCGCCGAGGCGGGGTCCTGTCCAGGCGATCATCCCTTGATCCTTGGCGGCGAGGGTCCCGGCCAGGCTCAGGGCGCGCCGGGCCGCGAGCCTGGCGTCCGCCAGGTCGCCCGCCGCCAGGGCGACCTCTCCCAGGGTCTGCTGCGCGCCGGCGGCGTCGTCCGCGAGGACGGTGTCGGCGGGGTCCTGCGCCAGGGCCTGCTCCGCCACGGCGGCGGCGGACCGGGCCAGGCTCAGCGCCTCGGCGACACGGCCTTGGTTCGACAGGATCCGGGCGCGCGCCACCCGGCTGACCGCCAGGGCGTCCAGCGCCAGACGATCGTTGGGGGTCTGGCGCAGGTCCTTGTCCAACACCTGTTCCTCGGCCTCCCGATCGCGCAACGCCGAGGCGGCGTCTCCGGATTGGCGCTCGCCGTCGGCCAGCCAGCCGAGCGCCTGGACGAGATCGTCACGGCGGCCGCGATCCAGACCGCCGGCGTCGAACAGCCCCGACTGGATGGCGACGCCCCGCCGCAGCTCGACGAGGGCGGCCGCGAGCTGCCGCTGCTGCATCAGAATGACGCCGAGATTGACGTGTTCGGACCCCTGTTCGGCGATCGCGGTCGGCGTCCGGTCGCCGCCGCTCACCAGCTGGTCGGCCGCTCGCGCCGCGTCGCGGGTCCAGGCCTCGGCGTCCTGCCACTGGCCGCGCTGGGCGGCGATCTGCCCGACCCGCCCGGCGGCGGACGCATAGTCCAACAGGCGGGCGGGATCGCGCGGCCGGGCCGCCAGCAGCTGCCGCGCGCTGTCGGCGGAGGCCCTGAACAGGGCGTCGGCCTTGACCAGATCGCCGCGGTCCTGCTCGATCCAGCCCAGCTGGCGCAGCACCCGACCGCGACGGGCCAGGGCGTCCGCATCCATGCCGTGTCGCGCCTCGACGGCGTAGTAGGCCACGGCCCGGTCGGCGACCGCGCCCATCACGTCGAGCCGCACCTTGGGCTCCAGGCGCTGGGAGAGGTCGCCGATCATGAATTCGACCAGGCCCTCCGCCTGGCCCCGCTGAGCCACGGCCTCGTTGCGCGCGAGCAGGGCGGCGACCGCCAGGCCGCCCATCGCCAGGGCGACGGTGCCGGAAACGCCGGCCAGGGCGGCGTACTGCGCCTGGCGCCGCTGGGCGTCGCGGCGGGCCAGGTCGTCGAGCCCGGTCTCCAGCATCCGCGCCAGCAGCTTCAGCCGGGTCAGTCGCCAGCCGTCCTTGCCCGGCCGCAGATCGGCCGCGATCGGCTCGGCGCGTTGGTCGGTCAGCACGCCGCCCGCGCCGACGCGCCACCGCAGCGCCGGGGGGAAGCATTCCTCCGCCTCGTGGCCGGGGCGCTCCGAGGCGCGCTGATGGCCCGACAGGATCACCGCCAGCACCCGGTCCTCGCCATGAAGCGACTTGAAGCGGATGATCTCCTGATTGACCCATGCCGAGCGCGCGGCGTTGGGCGAACAGAGCACGATCAGATAGGCGGAGCCGGCCAGGGCTTCCTCGATGCGCACGCCCAGGTGGGCGTCGGCCGTCAGCTCTTCGCGGTCACGAAAGATCGGCGAGAAGCGGCGCGGCGCGGGACCCTGGGCGGTAGGCCGGCCGACGAGCCGCCGCGGCACGCGATAGGTCTCGAGCCCGCGGTGAAGGCGGCGCGCCGCCGCGCCGTCGGCGTGGCTGTAGCTCAGGAACGCCCAGTAGCGATGACTGCTCACCCACCCACCCTTGCACGTCGTCGATTCAGTGGGCTTGGCGAAGGTCTGGGTCAAGGTCGTGGGGCCCGCCGGATCAGCCGCCGATGTGGTCCCGATCAAGCCTCCGCCACGATCACCTTCAGCGCCGCCACCAGCGCGTCCACCTCCGCCGGCCGCGTGAACTGCCCCGGGGTCACCCGCACGCAAGCCCCGCCCGCCACGCCGGTGCGGGCCACCGTGAAGATCCCGAACCCCTCCAGCAGCCGCTTCGCCAAAGCCTCGTTCTCCGCCGGCGTGACCTTCCCCCGCACCCGGAACGAGGTGATTGCCGCCGCCAGCCGCGGATCGGCGGGGGTGAGGATCTGCAGCCGCCGCTCGTCCCGTAGCGGCTCGGCCCAGCGGTCGCGCAGATACCGCAGCCGCAGGGCCTTGGGCCCCTGGCCGATCGCCTCATGGAACGCCAGCGCGTCCTCCAGCGCCAGCGTCGTCGCCAGGCTGGTGGTGCCGGTATGCACGCGATTGCGGATATCGTCCGGATCGGGCGCCTCGTCGTTGCCCATGAACGGATCGATGTCGCCGATGCGCCCCTTGCGGATGTAGAGGACGCCGATCCCCAGCGGCGCGCCGATCCACTTGTGAGCGTTGAACCCCGCGAAATCGAAGCCCTGGTCGCCAGGGCGGTCGGCGATCTGACCCCAGGCGTGGGCGGCGTCGACGATCACATCCACCCCGCGCGCCCGGGCCATGGCGACGATCTCCCGCGCCGGCAGAACCAGGCCGGTGCGGTGGCCGACCTGGGTCAGCAGCATCATCCGCACCTTGGGATGGGCCTTCAGCGCGGCCTGATAGACGTCGATCAGGCCCTGGTGGGTCACCTCGCCCTCTGGCAGGGCGATCGACACCAGATCGACGCCGCGGCGGGTCTTCAGCCAGCGCATCGCCGTCAGCATGCTGTCGTAGTCGAGGTCGGCCGCCAGCACCTGGTCGCCGGGCCGCAGGCGGTTGTAGCCGCCGATCAGCAGCTGCAGCGCCTCGGTCGCCCCCCGGGTGAAGGCGATCTCGGACGCCTCGACCCCAAGGACGGCCGCGGCCCGCGCGCGGATCCGCTCGACGTCGGCGGGGAAGCCCCGGCGGGAGTACCAGGAGGTGTCGCGGTTAACCCTGTCCAGATGGCGGGCGTAGGCGGCCGCCACTGGCTTGGCCATCATCCCCCAATTGCCGTTCTCCAGCTGGATCGGCGCGCGCAGGGCGTCGTACTGGCCGGCGATGGTGGACCAGTAGGCCTCGTCCGAGGGGCCGTTGGGCCCGCCTTGTATGGTTGCGGCGGCCGGCCGCCCCGCCGCGACGCCGCCGAGCATCGCCGCCCCGATCAGTGTGCGTCGGTCCAGATCATCCGCCATGGCGCACGCCTACACGCGGCAGCGGGCGCGCGCTATCCCGTCTAGGGTCGACGGTCGGCACGGCTTAACTGCGCCCACTTGAAGCCTGAAAGGAATTTCCTTACAGTCTGATCCTCGTACGGCGAGGTCCCATGATCACCAGCAAGCTGACGTCGAAAGCCCAGACGACCGTGCCGCAGGCGGTCCGTGGCGCGCTGCGCCTCTCACCGGGCGACGAGATCGCCTATGCGATCGAGGACGGGCGCGTGATCCTGACCAAGGCCCATGCCGCCGTCTCCGAGGATCCCTTCGGCGCCTTCGGCGAGTGGGACAGCGAGGCGGATCGGCGCGCGTATGCCGACCTTTGAACGCGGTCAGACCGTCCGGGTGCCGTTTCCCTGCACCGATCGCTCGACGCGTCAGCGCCGCCCGGCCCTGGTGGTTTCCGGCGGCGCGATCGGCGAGGGCGACAGCCTCCTGTGGGTGGTGATGATCACCAGCGCCGAGAACCGGCCCTGGCCCGGGGATGTCCCGCTCGGCGACGACCTCGCCCTGGCCGGCCTCTCGGCGCCGTCGGTGATCCGGCCCTGCAAGATCGCCACCGTCGAAGCGCGTGAGGTCGAGGCGCTCGGCCGCGTCGGAGCGGAGGTGATGAGCCGGGTGTCGGAGAGGGTGCGGGCGTATTTGGGGTCTGCCCGGGACCCGGCGGTGTGAACACCCCCCTCGCGAGCATCCAGGCGAAGCTTGGCGAGCGAGAGGCTCGTGTGTAATTCTGACCTAGGGCCGATCGATCGACGCCCGGAGCCGATGATGTTCCACACCGCCACCCTCTCAGCATGGCCCGGGCCGAGGCGTTGCTCGAACGCATCCTGGGACGCGTGGTCGATCTGACCTCTCGGCAGGGTTGGACAACGCGCCCGGGTTCCTGGCGCGTATCCAGACGGACCTCATCCCGGTGTTCTGGCCCCGCCGGGGTCCCCGACATTGCCGGGACCGACGCTTCGGTTATATCAATGCTATCGTGTTCGAACTTGGAGGCCCCCATGGCGGATCTGCTGGTGCGTGGCGTGGACGACGCCCTGGTGCGGACGCTGAAGGCTCGGGCCGGCGCTCATGGGCGTAGCGCCGAGGCCGAGCATCGGGCGATCCTCGCCGCCGCGCTCGCCGGTCCTCCCCGGCGTAGTCTCGCCGAAGTCCTGGCGGCG
>CAIQDO010000624.1 GCA_903870555.1 uncultured Caulobacteraceae bacterium | reverse complement strand
CTGGACCCAGATCGCCGACGAGACCGGCCAGAAGGCCTATGTCAACGGTGGCGAACAGTCGGCCAAGTTCTTCCGCAAGATGGCGGGCGGCTAGAAATCCCCAGCCTCCTTCCCCGCCAGGCGGGGAAGGAGGATCTGTCGCGGCGACGAAGTCCGCCGAAGCCTTGGCGAAAGCGGACAAATCCGCTTGCGCGACGCGTCCGCAGAAGGTCTTGTTTGGGCAAGGTCGCCATTCAAAAGCGCGACCATCCATCCCTGTTGCCGAGGAATCCCAGGCCCCCATGGCGTCACCCGACACCACCCCGCATGCGCGGCTTTCGACACTCTCGCTGGTCGCCTTCTCCACGCCTGGCCTGTGCATCGGCGCCCTGGCCATCGCCATGAGCGTCTACCTGCCGCGTTATTATGCCGGCCATTTCAAGCTCGGCCTGCCAGCGGTAGGGCTCGCCTTCATGGCGGTGCGGCTGATTGACACCATCTTCGACCCGTTCATCGGCGTGGCGATGGACCACACCCGCTCCCGTCTCGGGCGTTACCGCCTTTGGCTGGCGGCGGGAGCGCCGGTGTTGATGGCGGCGGTCTATATGCTGTTCGACCCGCCCGGGGCGATCAGCCTGCCCTATCTGATCGGCTGGCTGTTCGTTTATTACATCGGCACGTCCCTGATCACCCTGTCGCACGCTTCCTGGGCCTCGGTGATCGCCGGCCAGTATCATGAGCGCTCGCGGGTGTTCGGTGGAATCCAGGTGGTCAGCATCATCGGCGCCACGGCAACGCTGATCCTGCCCATAGTGATGGCCAAGCTCGACGGCTCCAGCGGCGCCGGCGATATCGGCGCCATGGGCTGGTTCGTGGTGATCTGCGCCCCGGTCGGCGTGGGCCTCGCCTTGATGTTCATCCCCGAGACCGTGGTGCGCCACCAGGACGGCGAGGTCTTCAAGCTGCGCGACTACTGGGAGATGGTGTCGCGTCCCGACATGGCCCGCATCATCGTCGCCGATTTCTGCCTGGCGCTCGGCCCCGGCTGGATGTCAGCCCTCTATCTGTTCTACTTCCATGACGCCCGCGGCTTCACCATCGCCGACGCCAGCAAGCTGCTGCTGATCTATATCGTGGCCGGCATCGTCGGGGCCGCCGCCCTGAGTTGGCTCGCGCAACGGGTGGGCAAGCACCGCACCCTGATGATGGCCGCCTGCGGCTATTCGATCGGCCTGGCGTTGATGATCTTCCTCCCGAAGGGCAACTTCGGGCTCGCCAGCCTGTTGATGTTCGGGCTCGGCGTGCTGGCCGCCGGCTTCCCGCTACTCGACCGGGCGATGGTCGCCGACGTCGGCGACGCGATTCGCCTCGAACAGGGTAAGCATCGTGTCGGGCTGCTCTACGCCATGATCACAACCAGCCAGAAAATCGCCGGCGCCATGAGCATCGGCCTGTCCTTCACCGTGCTGGGTTGGATCGGCTACCAGGCCAAGGAAGGCGCCGTGAATACGCCGTCGGCGATCCTCGGCATGCAGATGGTCTATCTGATCGCGCCGGTGACCTTCGTGATGATCGGGGCGGCCTGCTACATCGGCTACAAACTCGATTCCGCGCGTCACGCCGACATCCGCGCCCAACTCGCCGAACGCGACGCCATGAGCCCGGGCGCGCCAATTCTCGAGAGCATCAGCGGCGAGCAGACCATCCCCACCCACATCGTTGAATCGGTCTGAGATTCACTCGCACGGAAACCGCTTGCGCAAGACGGCCGGCGGCCCTTTGATCGGAGTCGAGGCGGCCGCCAGAGTCGCCCTCTGATTTGATCTTGGAGACGCCCTTGTCGACAACCGCCGCCGCGCCCACGGGACGGCCCGCCACACCCCTGGCGACTCTGTTCGCCTTCGCCCTGCCGGGGATGACCCTGGCCGGCATGGCTCTGGTCTATGGCGTCTATCTGCCGCGGTTCTATGTCGGCCTGGGCAACGGTTTTCTGGCCGTGGCCGGCGCGATCGCCACGGTGCGGTTCATCGACATCTGGCTCGACCCACTTCTGGGGCTGGCCATGGACCGAACCCGCACGCCGCTGGGCCGCTACCGGCCCTGGCTGATCGCCGGGGCGCCGATAACCGCCCTGGGGATCTACAAGCTGCTGTTGCCGGACGGCCATCCCGGCCCGGGTTATCTGACCCTTTGGATGCTCGTCACCTACGCCGGCGCCTCGATGCTCAACCTGTCGATCGCCGCCTGGGCCGCGGTCCTGTCGAGCAGCTACAACGAGCGGTCACGCGTCTACGGCGTCACCCAGGGCTTGGCGGTCATCGGAGCTGTCAGTCTGTCGTTCCTGCCGATCTTCACCCACGGCAAGATCGTCCTTGGCAAGGCAGCCAGCATGCCGGCGGTCGGCTGGATCCTGGTGGTGGCTCTGCCGGTAACGGTGGCGGTCTGCGCCTTGCTAACTCCCGAGCGAATCGTCGCTAGCGCTTCAAAGGTGCGTTTCTCATTTCACGACATCTGGGCCGCAATCTCCAAGCCAACCATCCTGCGCATCGTCGCCGCCGATCTCGCCTTGACCCTCGGGCCTGGCACAACCGCGCCGCTCTATGTCTACTTCTTCCACGACGCCAAGGGTTTCGGCGTCGCCGAAGTCGGCTTCCTGCTGATCTTCTATATCGGCGCCGGCCTGGTCGGCGCGCCGGCCTGGGGGCGGATCGCCCGAAAGTTCGGCAAGCACCGGACGGTGCAGGGCGCCTGCGTCTGCTACGGCATCGCCCAGACCGTCCTGATGGCCCTTCCGCGGGTGGGGCCGGGCCACACGGTGATCGATGCCGCCCCCACGGTGCTGGGCATGTTTGCGGTCGGCTTCTGCGCCAGCGCCTTCCTGCTGCTGATCCGCGCCATGGTCGCCGACGTTGTCGACGAGGTGCGCCTTGAGCGCGGCCAAGACCTGACAACCCTGCTGTTCTCCATGGTCACCACCACCACCAAGATCGGCACGGTGATCACGGTGGTGATCGTCTTCCCGATCCTGAAACTGGTCGGATACAACGGCAAGGAAGGGGCGGTTAACACGCCCCACGCCATCTTCGGCCTTGAGATGTGCTACCTGTTCGCCCCGATCATTCTGGTGTTCGTCGGCGGCGCCCTGTTCTTCGGCTACACCCTCGACGCCAAGCGCCACACGGCCATTCGCGAGGCCCTCGACGCCCGCGACGCGGAACTTTCGCTGGCCGCCGCCGAAGAATCCCTGCTGGGCGCGCCGCAACGGGCCTGACGACCGTTCCTTCGCGGCGGGAAACCCTCTACGGCGGAGACAGGGCGTAGAGGAGTTCAAACGATGCGAACGATGTTGTTGGCGGTGGCGATGGTCGCGGCAATGATCTCGGCGACCGCCCAGGCGGCGGCGCCCAGCCACGCCGTCGCCGACGCCCAGGCTCTGGACCTGGCCAAACAGGCCATCGCCCTGCGTTCCGTCCGCGGTCCGGGCAACAAGACTCCCGAGGTCGCCGCCCTGTACAAGGCCGCGCTGGTCGCCGGCGGTTTCGCCGAGGGCGAAATCACCATTACGCCGGTGGACGACACCGCCTATCTGATCGCCCGGTGGCCGGGGTCCGATCCGAAGCTGAAACCCCTGGTGATCTCCGGCCACATGGACGTGGTCGAGGCGAAGCCCTCCGACTGGCGGCGCGACCCGTTCACCCCGGTGGTCGAGAACGGCTACCTGTTCGGCCGCGGCGCCACCGACATGAAGCTCGACGGGACGATGGCCATCGCCTCCCTGGTCGAACTCAAGCGCCAGGGCTTCAAGCCCCGCCGCGACGTGATCATCGAGTTCTCCGGCGACGAGGAAACGGTGATGAAGACAAGCGCCATCATCGCCGAAAAGCTGTCGGGCGCCGACCTGGTGCTCAACATCGACGGCGGCGGCGGCAAGCTGAACGAGGCGACTGGCGCCCCGGAATATTTCACCTGGCAGGGCGCCGAGAAGACCTACGCCGACATCGAGTTGTCGGTGTCGAACCCCGGCGGCCACTCGTCCCAGCCCCGGGCGGACAATGCCATCGATCGGCTGGCCGCCGCCCTGCTTCGTATCCACGACCACGCCTTCACGCCGGAGGTCAGCGACCTGACCCGGGCCTATTTCATCGACGCGGCCAGGTATGAGACGCCCGACATCGCCGCCGCCTACCGCGCCTTCGCCGCCGACCCGACCGACAAGGCCGCCATCGCCACGCTGTCGGCCAATCCCGCCACCATCGGCAAGATCGGCACCACCTGCGTGGTGACGATGATCAGCGGCGGCCACGCCCTCAACGCCTTGCCGCAGCACGCCTCCGCCAACATCAACTGCCGGATCTTCCCTGGCCACAAGCCGGCGGCGATCATGGCGGAGCTGGCCGCCGCGGTGGCCGACCCGGCCGTGACCTTCAAGGACGTATCGGAGGGCTCGGTCGCCACCGACGCCTCGCCCATGCGGCCCGACTTCGTGGCGGCGGTGAAGACGGCCCTGGCCGGTGTCTACCCGGGCGTGCCTGTGTTTCCGGCCCTGTCTTCGGGGGCGAGCGACAGCATGTGGTTCCGCTACCACAACGTCCCCAGCTACGGCGCCAGTCCGCTGTTCATGAAGGCCTCGGACAACTTCAGCCATGGCCTGAACGAACGCACGCCGATCGCGACCATTTCGCCCGGGATCACCTACTACCTGACCTTGATCCCCGAACTGTCGAAATAGGGCGCCTGCCTACCCCGGGCCGCTACACAACTGGTTCCCCGGCCGCCGCCGCACGCTTATCGCCGCCGCCCTTGCTGAGGCGCGTCCGGAGGCGGTCGAGGTAGATGTAAACCACCGGCGTCGTGAAAAGCGTCAGGGCCTGGCTGACCACCAGCCCACCGACGATGGCATAGCCGAGCGGCTGGCGGAATTCCGAGCCGGTGCCGGAGAACAGGATCATCGGCACCCCGCCGAGGGCCGCACAGGCGGTGGTCATCAGGATCGGCCGCAGCCGCTGATGCGAAGCCTGCCGAACCGCCTCGGTGGCGCTCAGACCCTGCTCGCGTTCAAGCCGAAGAGCGACGTCGACGATCATGATGCCGTTCTTCTTGACGATGCCGATCAGCAGGATGATGGCGATGATGCCGATCACGTTGAGATCCTGGCCCACGGCGATCAGGGCGAGCAGCGCGCCGACCCCCGCGGACGGCAGGGTCGAGAGGATCGTCAGGGGGTGGATGTAGCTCTCATAGAGAACGCCCAGAATGACATAGACCGCCAGCAGCGCCGCCAGGATCAGGATCGGCTCGTCGGCCAACGACTGCTGGAACGCCTGGGCCGTACCCTGGAAGGCGCCCGCCAGTGTGGACGGGGCGCCCAGTTTGTCTCGCGCCGCCTCGACCAGCTTGGTCGCCTGGCCGAGGGAAACGCCTCGCGCGAGATTGAACGACAGGGTGGCGGCGGGAAACTGGCTCTGGTGGCCGATCGACAGACTGGACTTGGCGGTGGCGTCGACCTTGACGAACAGCGACAGGGGCACGGTCTTGCCGGTCAAGGGCGACAGCACTCGGATGGAATTGAACAGCTCGGGCGTCGCCTGCAGCGCGGGCGGGCCCTCGATCACCACACGGTAGCTGTTGAGCTGGGTGAAATACTGCGCCACCTGGCGTTGGCCGATCAGGTTGTAGATCGCCGCATCGATGTCGGCCGGAGCGATGCCGAAGCGGCCGGCGGCGTCACGGTCGATGGTCAGGTTGACCGCGCCCGCATCGGACTGCTGGTCGGAGCTGACATCCTTGAGCTGAGGGATTTCCTTCAGGGCCGCCAGCAGGCGCGGCGCCCAGGTGTTCAACTCGCCCAGGTCGGCGTCCGACAGGGTGTACTGGTACTGCGCCCGGCCCGGACGGCCGCCGACGTTGATGTCCTGGTTGGCCTGGAGGAACACCTGCACCCCCACGAGGCCAGCCAGCTTCGGCCGAAGGCGGGCGATGACCTCGTCGGCGGTCGCCGTGCGCCCGGCGTCCTTGGGCTTGAGGCTGATGTTGAGATTCGACTGATTGGCGCCCCCGCCGCCGGCGAAGAAGGCGAGCCCCTCGATCGCCGGATCCTGCTTCACCACCGCCGCCACGTCCTCGATCTTGGCCGACAGCTTGGCGAAGGAGGCGTCCTGGGAGGTGATCACCGCTCCGCTGATGAAGCCGGTGTCCTGCTGCGGGAAGAAGCCGGTCGACACCGTCCCGTAGAGCACGCCTGCCGCGACCATTGTGGCCAGGAAGATCGCCAAGGTCAGGCGCATGTGGCGCAGAACCACGTCCAGCCCGCGGGCGTAGCTCGCTTCGAGTCGGGCGAAGCCGCTCTCCAGCGCCTTCATGAACCGGTTGCGCGGCGGCTCCGGCGTCCGCAGGAACCGCGCCGCCAGCATCGGCGTCAGGGTCAGGGAGAAGACGATGGAAAGCACCACCGCTGCGCTAAGGGTGAAGGCGAACTCGCGCATCAACCGCCCGACCACCCCACCCATGAACATCAGCGGCGTGAACACCGCGATCAGGGAGACGGAGATTGAAAGGATGGTGAACCCCACCTCCCCCGCGCCGGCCAAGGCGGCCTCGAACGGCTTCGCCCCATGCTCGATTTTCTGCCAGATCACCTCCACCATCACGATGGCGTCGTCGACCACGAAACCGACGGCGATCGACAGGGCCATCAGCGACAGGTTGTCGAGGCTGAAGCCCAGGGCCAGCATCACCGCAGAGGTCGACAGCAGGGCCAGAGGGATCACGACGCTGGGGATCAGGGTGGCGCGGACATTGCGCAGGAACAGGAAGATCACCGCCACCACCAGGGCGATGGTGATCATTAGGGTGATCTCGACGTCCTTCACCGAGGCGCGGATGGTCTGGGTGCGGTCGGACATGATGTGGACGTCAATGGCCGGCGGGATATTGGCCTGCAACGCGGGCAGGGCCTTGCGGATGCGGTCGACCGTCTTGATGACGTTGGCGCCCGGCTCCTTGGACACGATCAGAAGCAGGCTCCGGCCGCCCTTGAGCGTGACATCGCGATTGGCCTTCCCGGGAAAGGCCCAGGCGCCGACCTGGTTGTTCTCGACACCCGCCTGGGCGCCGCCCAGGTCCCTCACCCGGATCGGGGCGCCGTTCTTGTAGCCGACGATCAGCTGGTTCCACACCGCCGGATCGGTGATCTGGTCGTTGGCGTAGACCGTCAGATTGCGCGTCGGGCCGGTCACGGCGCCCTTCGGAGCGTTGACCGTGCCGCTGGCGATGGCGGCGCGCACCGCGTCGATCTGCAGGCCAAGGGCGGCAACCTTGCGCGGGTCGATCTGAATCCGCATCGCCGGCTTCTGCTGGCCGCCAATATTGACGAAGCCAACCCCGTCGATGCGCGACAGCTGCTGACCGAGGATGTTGTCGGCGTAGTCGCTAACCACCGACAGCGGCAGAGTCTCCGAGGTCAGGGCGATGATCATGATCGGCGCGTCGGCCGGGTTTACCTTGCGGATCGACGGGGCCGACGGCAGATTCGTCGGCAATTGCCCGCTGGCGGCGTTGATCGCCGCCTGCACGTCCTGGGCTGCGCCATCGATGTTACGCGACAGCTGGAACTGCAGGGTGATGCTGGTGGAGCCCAGGGAGCTGTTCGAGGTCAGTTGGGTCACGCCCGGAATCAGCGAGAACTGCCGCTCCAGCGGGGTCGCCACGTTGGAGGCCATGGTCTCGGGGCTGGCGCCCGGCAGGTTGGCGTTGACCTGCAGGGTCGGGAAGTCGACCTGCGGCAGGGCCGCCACGGGCAGGTTGAAATAGGCGACGATGCCGACCACCAGGCAAGCGATGGCGACCAGGGAGGTCGCCACGGGACGGCGGATGAAGACGCTGGAGACGCTCAAGCGGCGGGCCGGGCTTTGGGACCGGGCGCCGGCCCGTTGACGCCGTTGGGACGGCTCCCCGGAACGCGCACCGCGGCGCCGGGCTTGAGGGCGAGCTGGCCGTCGGTGACCACCACTTCACCACCCTTGAGGCCGGACTTGATGATGGCCGTATCAGCCTGAATGGAATCGACAACGATCGGCTGCGCCATGGCCTTGCCGCCCGCGCCGACGACGTAGGCGAAGGCGCCCTTCGGACCGCGATTGACCGCGCTGGCCGGAATGGCCACCGCCCCGCGAACGGTCTGCAGCGTGAGGCGAACGTTAACGAACTGGCCGGGCCACAAATGATGATCGGTGTTGGCGAAACGCGCCTTTAGGATGATCGTGCCGGAGGCGGGGTCGACATGGTTATCGGCGATCGAAAGCTCGCCGGTTCCCAAGGCGGCGCCGGTCTCCTGGCTGAACGCCTCGGTCCCTAGCGGCCGCCGGAAGCCGTTCGAGACCCGCGCCAGCCGCTCGAATTCGCCTTCGGGAACCGAGAAGGTGACGGCGATCGGCTCGATCTGGGTGATGGTCAGCAGGCCGGTGGCGTCGCTCGGCCCGACCACATTGCCCTGGTCCACGAGACGCACGCCGATGCGGCCTGAGATCGGAGCGGTGATCCGGGCGTAGTTCACGTTCACCTGGGCGGCGGCCACGGCGCCGCGGTCGGCCAGGACAATCCCCTCGTCCTGGCGGACCACCGCCGCCTGGGTGTCGGCCACCTGGTGCGAGACGGAGTCCTGCGCCGCCAGCGTACGGACGCGGGTGAGGTCCAGTCGGGCGTTGTCCAGCAAGGCTTCGTCTCGGGCCAGGACACCCTGGGCCTGCATCAGGGCGGCCCGGAACGGCGCCGGGTCGATCTGGGCGAGGACCTGCCCCGCCTTGACCGAGGCGCCTTCCTGGAACGGGATATCGATCAGCTTGCCACTGACTTGGGCCCGGATGGTGACGCTCTTCCAGGCCTGGGCGGCGCCCAGGGCGGTGATCGATACCGGCACGTCCTGCACCGTCGCCTTGGCGACGGCCACCGGCGTAACGGGCGAGCGTTTGGGCTCAGCCTTCGGTTTGTGCAGAACCACCCAGGCGATCAGGCCGGCGGACAATCCGCCGATGACCAGAAGCCCCCAGGGAAACCGTCGACGCGCCGCCATATCTCGATGCCTCGTTACCTGCGCGCCTGAATGCGAATGAAGCCAAGCGGAGCCGTTCCGGCCCTCGCGTAGCGCCGAAGCGCCGCCTTCGGTGGTGCTCTTACCTAACGTGGGCCACGATTTTGTGTCACGTTCGAAATGTCGCAAGCCATATTGTCGATGGTCACAGACCGTCGCGCAGGCGCCGCGCGATTTCCATGAATACAAGCGCCGAAGGGCTGTCCGGAGCCGTGGCGGTCAGAGGCCGGCCTTCGTCGGCGCCCTGGCGCAAGGCCATGTCGATCGGCACCTCGCCAAGGAACGGGGCGCCGAGTCGCTGGGCTTCGGTTCGCGCGCCGCCCTCGCCGAAGATCGGAATCTTGGCGCCGGTGGCGGGATCGGCGAACCACGCCATGTTCTCGATCACGCCCAGAATCCTCACCGGCGGGTTCATCCGCTGGAACATCGCCGAGGCCCGTCGCGCGTCGATCAGCGCGATCTCCTGCGGCGTCGAGACGATCACCACGCCGTCGACGGCCAGCTTCTGAACCAGCGTGAGGTGAACATCGCCGGTGCCCGGCGGAAGATCCACCACCAGCACATCCAGGGGTTCGGATTCCGTGCCCCATCGCACTTCCTGGATCATCTGGCGAAGGGCGGACGACGCCATTGGGCCGCGCCAGATCATCGGCGCCCCCTCCTCGATGACGAATCCCATCGACATCACCTTCACGCCCCAGGCTTGCAGGGGATTGAGCTTTCCGTCGATGAACACGGGCTGTTCGTCGAGACCCATCATGTTCGGCGCGGAGGGACCGTAGATGTCGGCGTCGAGCAGGCCGACCCTCAGCCCGAGCCGCGCAAGGCCGCAGGCCAGGTTCACCGACACCGTCGACTTGCCAACCCCGCCCTTGCCGCTGGCGACGGCGATGACGTGGTGCACATGTTCCAGCCGCTCGGCTGGCGGCATCTTTGTCGTGTCGGCGCCAGGATCGTGCGCCACCGACGCGCCGCCGCGTTTCGGCCGAGAGGCCGCGGGGGCGTGGCTGTGAGCGTGAGCCGGAGCCGCGGCGGTCGTCAGCACCACCTGGGCCTTCAGCACGCCGCCGATCGCCAGCAGGGCTCTTTCGGCGGCTTCGCGCACCGGCGCATATTGCGCGGCCTCGGCGGCGGCGACCTCGATCATGAAGCCCACCTTGCCCTCGCCGATCACAAGCCCCTGGACGAGGCCGGCGGCGGACAGCCCCTGCCCGGTCTTCGGGTCCTTCACGCGATCGAGCGCGGCGAGGATGGATGTTCGTGAGGGCTGGACGGCAGGGTTCATCGCTTCGTATTGCTTTGCGGCTCGGGGGCTCTCATATCCGTGTCCGGGAGCCGCTTTACAACCGCCGCGCCCGTTGTTTGACACCAACGCGCGCCGCGACCCGAAAGAAAGAGACGACCCCGCCCATCATGCCATGGAATGACAACGCCAATCCGGGCCCCTGGGGCACGCCGCCCTCGGGAGACGACGGCAAGAAGAAGTCGGACGCCACGCCCCCTCGCAAGGATTCGCCGCGGCGTCCGCCGCCGCAAGGCCCGGGTCCCGACCTCGAGGCGCTGCTTCGCGGCTGGGCCGATCGCGCCGGACGGTTCATTCGTGGCCCGGGCGGCCGGGGCGTTCGCGGTCCGGCGCTTGCGGCCGTCGCCGGCCTCGTCGTTGGCGGCTGGCTGTTGACCGGTTTCTACATCGTCCAGGCCAACGAGGCGGCCGTGATCACGCGCTTCGGCGGCTATGCGCCGCCGGCGATTGGCCCGGGCCTGCACTTCCATCTGCCCGTGCCGATCGAGACGGCCGAAATCGTGCCGGTGACCAACCAGAACAAGACCGTCATCGGCGGCACCGCCGCGGCCGGGGCGCCAGACGAAAGCCTGATGCTCACCGGCGACGAGAACATCGTCGACCTGAGCTTCACCGTGCAGTGGCATGTTTCCGACGCCTCACACTACCTTTTCAACGTCCGCGACCCCGATGACGCGGTGAAGGCCGTGGCCGAGAGCGCCATGCGCGAGGTGGTGGGGCGCAGCGCCCTCAAGTCGATTCTCACCAACGGTCGCGGCGACGTCCAGGCCCAGACCCTGGCTCTGATGCAGAAAATCCTCGACCGCTATCAGACCGGGGTGAACATCGACGCGGTGCAGATCCAGAACGCCAACCCGCCGCAGGAAGTCGTGCCAGCTTACCAGGATATCGCCCGCGCTGGCCAGGACGCCCAGTCGGCGATCAACGACGCCAATTCCTATCGCAACCGCGTCGTCAACGAAGCCAAGGGCGACGCGGCCAAGATCATCCAGGCGGCCCAGGGCTACCGCGAACAGGTGGTGCGCGAGGCCCAGGGCCAGGCCGCTCGCTTCAACCAGCTCTACGCCCAGTATCGTCTCGCCCCGGCGGTCACCCGCCAAAGGCTCTATATCGAAGCCATGCAGCAGGTGCTGTCGCACAACCGGAAGGTGATCATCGACGCCAAGGGATCCACCGCCCCGATCATCCTGCCGCCGGAGGCCTTCCGCGCCGCCGCTCCCGTCGAGGCCGTCGTCGCCACGGCGCCTCAGCCTCAGCCCCAGGCGGCGCCCGCCACCCAGGCCCCGGCCCAACCGGATGCAATTTCCAAATGACCCCCCGCGCGATCGTCTTCGCCTTTATGGGCCTGATTCTCGGCGTCCTGGCGGCCAACACCTTCTTCATCGTCGACCAGCGCCAACAGGTGGTGGTGGTCAACCTCGGTGAGCCGGTGCGGGTGATCAATCCGCCCGGCGACATCGACCGGCCAGGGCTCTATCTCAAGACGCCGTTCGTCGAGAGCCTGGTGGTGCTCGACAAGCGCAACCAGCCGATCGAAGCGCATCAGGAAGAGGTGATCTCGGCCGATCAGCAGCGTCTGGTCGTCGACGCCTTCGTCCGCTACCGGATCAAGAATCCCCTGGCCTATTACCGGACACTGCGCAGCGAATCCAACGCGGGCACCCTGATCGAGCCCCTGATCAATTCGTCGCTGCGCCAGGTGCTCGGCGCCGCCACCGCCGGAGACATCATCTCAGGCCGCCGCGACGCCCTGATGGCCCAGACCCTGGCCGATATCCGCACCCGGGCGGAGAAGTCCCATTTCGGTATCGAGGTGATCGACCTGCGCATCAAGCGCGCCGACCTGCCCTCGGCCAATCAGCAGGCCGTGTTCGCGCGGATGAAGTCCAATCTGCAGCAGCAGGCGGCTCAGATCCGCGCGGTGGGCGAGCAGAACCGCCGCGAGGTCGTGGCGGACGCCGACAAGCAGGTGACCATCACCCTGGCAACGGCGACCGAGGAAGCCTCGACCACGCAAGGTGTCGGCGACGCGGAAAGCACCCGCATTTTCGCCGGCAGTTTCGGCAAGGATCCGAAGTTCGCCGCCTTCTTCCGGTCGATGCAGGCCTACGAGAGCGTGTTCCAATCTGGCGACACGACCATGATCCTCGGCCCCGACAGCGACTTCATGAAATACTTCAAGAAGGGTCCGGACGCGCGATAGGGGGACGGATTTCGATCGCGGCCATCGACGCGATCACGGCGCCCTGACTGTCGGCTCCGGCGCGCGGATCACCAACTTCCAGGCCGCTTCGTCGCGGAACACCGATCGGGTCGCCTCCTGAATGTCGGCGAGGGTCAGGGCCTGGTAGTCTGGGAAGGTTGTGCGGATCAGGTCGTAGCGTCGCGGATCGGCCAAGGCCCCCGTGAGGTTCGCCAGCCAGTATTCGTTGGTCTCCTGGGATTTCCTGAGCCCGGCAAGTCTCGGATTGCGTGCCCGCTCGAGTTCGTCGGCGGTGACGCCGTGTTCGGCCATATCTCGGGTGATGGCGGCCACAGTGTCGAAAAACCCGGGTATCAACGGTGGAGGCATCTCGACCGTGCTCAACGCGTAACCATAGTTCGGGAAAACCTCGGACAGGATGGCCCGGGTCTCGGGGCTGTAGGTCGCGCCCTGACCTATCCGCACCTTTTCGGTGAGCCTGTTGCCAAGGATTTCAGCGGCGATCATCACCGCCCGCGACCGCTTCATATCGGCGAAGAAGTCCGGCGTCGGCCATGCGACGGCGGCGACCGCCTGATCCGGGCGGCCGGTGTCGGTCAGGGTCAACGGCTTGGCCATGGGCGCGGGGAAGCGCACGGTCAGAGCGGCCGGCGACGGCGCCTCAAAGGGCGGCCGTTGCGGCAATGCGCCGAAGGTGGCGGCCGTCAAGCCGATGGCTTGGTCGATCGTCACGTCGCCGACGATGGTGACATCGATTCGCCCGCTCGCCAGAGGACCCGCGAGGAGCGATTTAAGGTCGTCGATCCGGGCGGCGCGGATCGCCGGCTCGGCAGGAAAGCTGAACCGGGGATCGCCGCGGGTGAACAGTCCTCCCCGTTCTCGATTGAACACACCGTCGGGCGTCGCCGCAATCTGCGGCAGTTCGCTCAGCAGACCCGACCGGGCGCGTTCGAACGCCTCGGGCCGGAAGCCTGGATCGACGAGGTAGGCGGTCATCACCTGTAGCTGAGTGGCGAGATCATCTGGACGGGTCATGCCCCGGAACTGGAAGGCCTCGTTGCCGATCGCGAAGCCGGCGCCATAGAGCTTTCCCGCCAGGGCCCGCTGGCTGTCCTCATAGCTGAGCTTGCCGAAGCCGCCGCCGATCAGCGCCGCCGCGGTCCACTCCGACGCCGGGCGATCAACAGGCAACTCCAGACGTCCGGCGCCGACGTCGACGGCGACCAGGATCTGGTCCTTGCGGAGGGCGGTCGGCTTTATCAAAAGGCGCACATTGTTGGCGAAGCGTACCGTGGTGACGCCAAGGTCTGGGACCGTCTCGCGCGTCGTCACGATTCCAGGCGCGCCGAAGCTCTGGTAAGGCCAGGCGACGGCCGCGTCCGCGGCGCGGTGGGTCATGGGCTCGGACCGGGCGGCGTCGAAGGCCGTCTTCACCGCCGCCTCCCCACCCGCCACGGGAACGGGCGCGGCCAATTCAACCAGCGGGCCGGCGCCGGCGAAGATCTCGCGCAGGGCCTTGTTCACGGTCTCGATCGTCAGGCCCTTAACCGCCGCTTCGAACACCGCCAGATCCTGGGCCGGGCTTGTGAAGACCTGATTCTGATCGACGGTGTCGACCAGTGTCGAGGCGAGGGTAGTGGTCGGGCGAGTGGACGCTCCGGCAAGGACGTTGGTCAGGGTCGCGCGGTATTCGACAATCTCGCGGTCGAGTTCAGCCTGGGTTCCGCCCTCGACAGCCAGACGGCGCACCTCACGCTCCGATGCGCTCAGGGACTCCCGCCAGCGATCAGGCGGCGAGACCGCCTCGACGACCGCGATCTTGGCCGAGCGGAACAGGTTTTGGAATGAGGCGCCGGCGCCCAGGAACGGCGGTTTATCGCTCTGCGCCAGAGCAGCGAACCGGCGATTGAGGATGGCCAAGCCGAGGGCCTCGATCGTCTGGCTGCGTTCCTTCGCCGCGGTGTCGGGCGCCGCATCATAGGGCCGGGCCCAGGCGATCACCGCCCGTGTGGCGGCCCCAGGCTGCTCGACCAGCTTGACGACAGTCCCGCGCCGCTCGACACGGCCGAGGTCGGGCTCCGGTCGACGGGACCCGACGCCGCGCCAGTCACCAAAGGCCGCCTTGATGCGCGACTCCATCGTCAACGGGTCGAAGTCGCCGACCGCGACCAGGGTGGTCCGCTCCGGGCGGTAGTTAGCTTGGTAGAACGCCCGCAACCGCTCGACAGGCGCCTTGCTGACCACCTCAACCGTGCCGATGGGGAACCGGCGAGCGGCAAGCTGGCCGTGCAGGAACAGATCGATCTGGGCCTTCTCGGCCCGATAGTCGGGCGTGTCCCGCAAGCGTTCCTCCGACAGAACCACGCCGCGCTCGATCGCGAGCAGCTTCGGATCCAGCGTCAGGTTGCCAGCGGTCTCTCGCATCAGCATCAGGCCGACACCCAGGGTGTCGTCGTCGCTACGTGGCAGATCGAGCATATAGACGGTCTGGGTCCACTCGGTGGCGGCGTTGGTGTCAGGGCCGAAAGCCAGGCCCTTGCGCTGCAGGATGCGGATCATCTCATCGGCGGCGACATGGGCGGAGCCGCGGAACGCCATATGCTCAAGCACGTGGGCCAGGCCCTGTTCGGTTTCCGACTCTTCAAGCGAGCCCGACCCCACCCTCAGCCGCAGGGCGGTCTGGCCCGCCGGCGTGGTGTTCCTCATGATGGCGTAGCGCATGCCGTTGGGCAGAACGCCGAAACGCGCGCCGGGGTCGGGCGCCAGATCGCTGTGGGCCTGGGCCCAGACGGGGGCATCAGGCGCGGCGGTCGACGGCGCGGCCAAGGCCGCCTGCGACACGGACGTCAACAAAAGGGCGGCGAGGATACCGGCGTAAGGACGAGAATAAATCATCGAGTCTCCAGAGGACATCAACAGGCGCCCCGGGTGTCTTCGGCGCGGTGTTTGGACCGGATATAGAGCAGAGCGAACGGGCCGGCAGGACTATTCCACGGCCAGAATGACGTGGGACGATTTGATCAGGGCGGTGACACGATCGCCGACCTTCAGCGACAGGTCCTCAACGCTGTGACGGGTGACGGTGGCGATGAGGGTCTTGCCGTCGGCCAGTTCCAGCGCGACCTCGCTGTTGATGGCGCCCTCGTCAACCGCGATGACCGTTCCCATCAGGCCGTTTCGGGCGGAGGTGCGAACCGGGCCGTCGCCTTCGATCAGCACGACGAAGCTGGCCTTGATCAGGGCGGTGACCGCCGACCCGGGCGCCAGTCCGAGATCACCGACGCTGCGCCGGGTGATCACGGAAACGATCTGGAGGTTCTGACCGATATCCACCACCACTTCCGCGTTCACCGCCCCATCCGTGATCGCGACGACATGGCCGCGAAAGGCGTTGCGGGCGCTGGTTCTCATCACGAGGCTCCAAGGCGTGGGAAAGTCTCGGGTGTTTGGATCATCGCCCAGACGGGCGGCGAGGCGATCCATGGCCTGAGTGATCTCGGCCTGGATATGTCGCAATGTCGAAAGGGCGGCCCTGCCCTCGGCCGTCAAGCTGGCGGTTCCCCCCGAACGCCCGCCTGCCTGCGCCCGCACCAGCGGCCGGGGGAACAGGTTGTTCAGAGCCTGGACCGCATCCCAAGTGGCACGGTAACCAAGACCGATCGCCTCCCCCGCGGCGGTGATCGATCCCTGGGTGTCGATGGCGTCCAGCAATCGCAAACGATCCTCGCCGGTGCGCGGGGATCCGCCGAGGCGCAGAGACGCGCCGAGTGGCTGGCCGGCGGCGGACCCGGTCATATCGCCATCTGGAGAAAACCCATGGCAAACGCTTCCCGCGCCGTTCCCCGCCTGTCAATCGGGGCGCCGGCGGGCCGGCGACGCAGGTCGCCAAATTGATCCTTCGCAAGTGACCGGCGGCCGGTCGGGCCGATCATCTCCCTTCCACCGCTGGCGCGAATCACGGGGGTTCGCCGGGTGCGTGGCCGGAACACACGCCATGGCGTTCGACAATCCGTTTGCCCGCGAGATCTGGGCAGCCAAGTACCGCTTCGCCCCGCCGGGCGGCGGCGGCGACGAAACCGTCGAACAGACCTGGGCCCGGGTGGCGGACGCGGTGGCCCAAGCCGAGCCGCCGGAACTCCGCGACGGCTTCCGCGCCGAGGCTCTCGACGCGCTCACCGACTTCCGATTCCTGCCCGCCGGCCGTATTCTTGCAGGGGCCGGCACCGGCCGGTCGGTCACCCTGTTCAACTGCTTCGTGATGGGCGAAATCCCTGACGACCTGGGCGGTATATTCGACCACGTGCGCGAGGCGGCCGTCACCCTGCAGCAGGGCGGCGGCGTCGGCATGGACTTCTCCTCGATCCGTCCGTCGGGGGCCCTGGTTCGCGGCGTCGGGGCCGACGCTTCCGGGCCCCTGAGCTTCATGGACGTGTGGGATTCCATGTGTCGCACCATCCTCTCCGCCGGCCAGCGGCGCGGCGCCATGATGGGCTGCTTGCGTATCGACCACCCGGACATCGAGGCCTTCATCGACGCCAAGCGCGAGCCGGGCCGGTTGCGCAATTTCAACCTGTCGGTGCTGGTCACGGACGCCTTCATGGCCGCGCTTAACGCGGACGCCGATTGGCCGCTGCGCTTCGGCGGCGAGGTGCAGCGCTCGGTCCGCGCCAGAGACCTGTGGGCGCGACTGATGAAGGCCACCTACGACGCCGCGGAACCGGGCGTGATCTTCATTGATCGGGTCAACGCCGCCAACAACCTCGCCTATTGCGAGACCATTCTGGCCAGCAATCCCTGCGGCGAACAGATGTTGCCCGCCTACGGCGCCTGCCTGCTGGGGTCGATCAACCTCGCCAGACTGGTCGAACGCCCATTCGCGCCCGACGCGGCCCTGGACGAGGAGCGCCTCTCCCGCCTAAGCCGCACCGCCGTGCGGTT
>CAIQDO010000623.1 GCA_903870555.1 uncultured Caulobacteraceae bacterium | reverse complement strand
GGCGGTGAACCGCGCGCCATTGAGTTCCAGAAACAGGATCCCGATCACGAAGGCGGTTCGTTTGTTGCCGTCGATGAAGGGGTGGTTCCGCACCAGACCGGAGGAATAGGCCGCCGCCAGGTCGGCCACATCGACAGCCTGGCCGTCGGCCGCCAACTGCCTTGGTCGCGCCAAGGCCGAAGCCAACAGGCCGTGATCACGCACCCCCGCCGCGCCGCCATGCAAGACAAGGGACCGATCATGCATGGCGAGCGCGTCGCGCTCGTCGAGCCAGACCCAGGCCGTCACTTCGCCAGCGTGTGCAGCGTGTTCCGATAGCGCCGCATGATCTCGTCGGCCTTGTCCATCTTGCCGGCGAAGTCCGGATCACAGGGGGTCAGGCGATAGCCACCGTCGGGGGTTTCGACCGCGTAGAGCACGTCTCCGTCGCCGACGTTCAGTCGCGTCAGCATTTCCTCGGGGATGACAACGCCGATGGATGCGCCGACATTGATCAATTTCAGCGTGGGCATCTCGACCCTCCGGCCATGCGCATGAACGGAATCAGGCGTATGGCCGCACCGGTCAATCCCCCCGGAAATTTCACAGGGCCGCGCCAGCCTTGACAATGAAAATTGCATATTGTAATAGTCGTCCCGCGAGTGACGGCCTTCGGCCGGGCCTCGCGTCCCCAGTTTCGCGTCCGAGACATCGTGCATCCAGTCCAAAGCAGCCCCGCCCCGCCGGGGGCGGGGGGCTCCGCGCGCCGCAAGGCGTGACCCTTCAGCCATTTCATCAATGTTTTCAAGTGTTTCGGAAGCCGTTTCGGCCCGTCGGCGCGCCAAGCCGCGCCCGATCGCGCCTGTTCGCGCCCGAAACGCGCCTCGCCTGCGCCCATCCGCGCCATCCTGCGCCAAGTTTGCGCCATTGCGCGCCAAAGTGCGCCCAGGCGCGGCGCGCCGCTATCTACCGCCCGAACTTCTGGAACTTGATGCGCTTGGGGATGAGGATGTCCGCCCCAAGACGACGCTTCTTGTCTTCCTCATAGGTCTCGAAGTTGCCTTCGAAGCATTCCACGTGGCTGTCGCCCTCATCAACGGAGGCTCTCAGGCGGCGACCTCGGCCGGCCGGGTCATATCGCCGTGGCCGCTCAGGAGGGCGGCGACCGATATGTCTTCATCCAAAGCTTCCCAGTGGATCCCCCGCCGGCTCAGCTCGAACGCGTCCCTCTGTTCCGGCGTCGCGCGCAGCAGACGAGGAAACCAAGCGAGCGGCACGCCGATCGTGCGGCCGTCTTCGAGATCAACCCACAGGCAATCGCTGTCCAGCCGTACAGCCCTAGGAGAAATGCTCATTCCATGCCCCTTCGAACAGGTCGCGATGGTCTTCCACGAGGCGCTCGGCCCGGTTGAGGGCGCGAGCGGTCAAGCCGTCGTTATAGGCCACCCTCACGTCGGGCCGTAGCCAGAACTTCGCTTCGTCTCGACCCTGCCTCACATGAATGTGGATCGGTTCGCGAGGGTTGCCCTCGTTGGAGTAGAAGAAGAACCTGAAACCATCGATGCGCAAGACCACGGGCATCGCGGGTTCGCTCTCCTACCGCCCGAACTTCTGGAACTTGATGCGCTTGGGGATGAGGCTGTCCGCCCCCAGCCGCCGCTTCTTGTCTTCCTCATAGGCCTCGAAGTTGCCCTCGAACCATTCCACGTGGCTGTCGCCCTC
>CAIQDO010000622.1 GCA_903870555.1 uncultured Caulobacteraceae bacterium | reverse complement strand
TCCGTTGGCCGGCGTCTATCTCAACCGCGATCCCTGGGTTGGCGGGGCGACGGTGCTCGTGCGCGGCGATACCCTGGTCATCGACGGCCTCGGCCCGATCGTCGACCGCGGCGGTTGGTGGAGCGGCGAGAAGGACCCGGGCGGTGTCGAGCGTCTGCGCTTCGACGGCCACCTCAACGGCAAGGCCCAGCGCCTCAACGTCTCCGGCCAGGACCTTCTGCGCATCACCGTCTGAGGCGTCAGATCTGCCGCGCCCGCCCGGCCCAATAGGGCGCGCGGACCTTGCCGCGCTGGATCTTGCCGGCCGGGCTGCGCGGCAGTTCGCTGACGAATTCGAGGGTCTTGGGCGCCTTGTAGCCGGCCAGCCGCGACTTGGCGAAGGCCAGGATCTCGGCCCCGAGGGCCTCGCTGGGCGCCACGCCCGGATGGAGGGTAACCACCACCTTCACCGCCTCGCCCCACTCGTCGCTGGGCACGCCGATGGCGCAGCTGTCCTCGACCGCCGGGTGCTTGATCACCTCGTTGTCGATTTCCTGGGGATAGATGTTGACCCCGCCCGAGATGATGCACTCGGCGGTGCGGCCGGTGAGGAACAGGTAGTTGTCGTCGTCGAGATAGCCGACGTCGCCGAGGGTGAAATAGCCGTCCTTGTGCGCCGAGGCGGTCTTGGCCGGGTCCTTGTAGTATTCGAACGGCGCGATCGGCGAGACCTTGAAATAGATGGTGCCGTTACGGTTCCGCTCGCTGATCTCATTGCCCTCGTCGTCGAGCAGCTTGATCGAGTCCTGCGCCGGCAGGCGGCCGACGGTGCCAGGCTTGGCCAGCCATTCGTGGGTGTCGATCAGGAAGCCGGCCCCGCCTTCCGAGCCCGCGTAATATTCGTGGATGATCGGCCCCACCCAGTCGATCATCGCCTTCTTTACCTCGGGCGGGCAGGGGGCGGCGCCGTGGATGAGGTAGCGCAGGCTGGAGATGTCGTACTTCGCCTTGACCTCGTCGGCCACGGCCAGCAGCCGCTGGAACATGATCGGCACCATGTGGGCGCGGGTCACCCGGTGCTCGGCGATGGTCCGCAGCACCCCCTCGGAATCCCATCTGTCGATGAACACCAGCGGGTTGCCGGCGTTGATCGACGAACGGACGTCGAAGGCCAGGGGCGCGGCGTGGTAGGCGGGGCCGGCGCACATCTGCACGTCGTCGGGCGCGCCGGGCATGGGCGGGACCAGCACCGCGTTGGTGCGCCGATAGACGCCCTTGGGCCGGCCGGTCGTGCCGGAGGTGTAGAGCATCTGTCCGCCCAGCACCGGATCAGGAATGTCTGACCCGTCGAGCCCGGCCAGGGTCTCGTGATAAGGCAGGAAACCCTCGGCTGATCCGCCGATGGCGATCTTGACCGTGACGAGCGGGGTCTGAGCGCTCAGGGCCGAGGGATAGCGGGGTTCGGCGATCAGCGCCTTGGCCTCGCAGTCGTTGATGATGTATTCGACCTCATCGGCGTTGAGATGCCAGTTGACCGCCGTGAAGCGGAAGCCGCCGCGCAGGCAGGCGTTGACCGTCTCGACGAACTCCGCCCGGTTGGAGCACAGCAAGGCGACGCCGTCGCCGGCCTCCAGTCCCCTGGCCCGCAGCAGCCGCACGATGCGGTTGGCGTTGGCGTTGATGTCGTGAAAACTCCGCACGCCATTGGGATCGTGGACGGCGATGGCCTCGGGTTTTTCCTTCGCCCATACGCTGGCGATCATGCCGACAGCGGCAGCCGCGTGAAGACGCTCGATCAGATTCGACATGGTCGCTTCCTGCCCTAGACCCTGCGCCCCCCCGGCGTCTCTGGCCGGGTTGAGGCTTGGCCTATTGTTTGGCGTTCCGCGGCAAGGTCAAGACTTAACCTTTCAGGCGGGGGCGCCGGCCAGCACCCCACCACTGGCGGCCATGGCGTCGCGGAGCAGTTCCGGCGCGGCGGTGGCCTGGGTGTCGAAGTCGTGCAACTCGGGCGGCACGTACCAGTGGATCTTGTCGGTTGCGTAGGCGGACCACACCGCCTCGGCCACGGCGATCGGCGGAATCAGCCGCCACATCCCCTCCTTGGGCGCGCGCAGCTTGGCCTCGTCGGGCAGGATCGGCGTGTCGATCAGACCGGGCAGGGTGTCGGCCACCCGCACGCCATGGGCCTTCATTTCCACCGACAGGGCCTCGGTGAAGCCCTTCACCGCATGCTTGGTGGCCGAATAAACGGCGATGCCCGCCATGCCGAAGGTGGCCGAGGACGACGAGGTCGAGAAGCACAGCGATCCGGGCGTCGCCTTGAGCAGGGGCAGGGAGAGGTGGATACCGCTGAGCACGGCGATCAGATTGACGTTGACGACGGCCAGCACATCCTCCCAGGCCATGTCCTCATAGGGGCCGCCCTTGCCGATGCCGGCGTTGTTGAACAGGATGTCCATCGTCCCGCCGGTGGCCGTGGCGAAATCGGCCACCGCCGCGCGGTAGGCCTCGCGGTTGGTGACGTCGAGCCGCTGGAACAGGCCGTTGTCGGCGCCAAGTTCGGTCTCCAGCGCCTTCAGGGGCGCGTCCTGCACGTCGAAAGCCCCGACGAACCAGCCCTGCTTCGCGAACAGCCGGGCGGTCTCGCGCCCCATGCCGGACGCCGCCCCGGTGATGAAGATGGACTTGCGCCCCTTGGCCCTGGACATCGGTTTCCTCCGTCTTGTGTCTTCGGAGGAAAGCCTAGGCTCACGCCCGAGCGCCGCAAAGCCTGTCGTTGCGTCAGATCTCGACCGGCGCGTTGGAGAACACGTTCCCGCCGCCGTCGGTCGCCGGGAAATGCGCCTTGAGCACCGCGCCGCAGATCGACACCGCCTGGACGATGCCGGTGGTCGGGTCCTTGCCGGGCTTCATGCCTTCGGTGATCGCCGCCGCCGCCGCCTTCCAGGACGCCTCGTCGGCCTTGTCGTGAAGGGTCTTGTCGGCCAGCACCTGCACCTGACGGTCGACCAGGCCGACGAAGATCAGCACGCCGGTCTCGCTGCCCTGCGCTCTCGCCGCGATGGCGGCGAACTGCTGGCGGGCCGCGCGCTCGACCTTGTGACGCTTGAGGCCGCTGGGCGTGGCCCAGCGGCGCACCGCGGGGATCTCCACCAAGGCGAACACCAGGACGAACAGCACCGTCTGGATCATGGCGTAGAGGCCCAGCGCCAGGGCCAGCTCGCTCTCCAGCGCGCCAGCCTGGGCCGCCATCCAGACCCCAGCCGTGTCGGCCGCCAGGGTCAGGGGATGGACGCCGGCGGATAGGGCCAGGGCGGGCAGCACCAGGGCGCTGATCGCCGCCCAGCCCAGGGCGACCTCCGGATAGTGGGACACCTCGGCCGCCAGCACACAGACGATCTCGCCCGATGTGCCGCTTTCGGCGTCGCCCACCGCCTCGGCGATGCGGGCCTGGTCCTTGGCGTTCAGCATTCTACCAGCTCCCCGAGGCGCCGCCGCCGCCGCCGGAGCCGCCTCCGCCGCCGCCCCAACCCCCGCCACCGTCTCCTCCGCCGCCGCCCCAACCGTCATCGCGACCGCCCCAGCCGCGCGAGCCGCCGAGGAACATCAGGGGAAGGATCCAGCCGAGCCCGCCGCCGCCGCGCCGACCGCGGAAGATCGAGGAGAACACGAAAAAGATGATGATCAGCGGGATCAGCCCGGCGATCGGATTGCGATGATGGCGCGGGGCCGCCTGGGCCTGGGCCGCTTCGGCCGCCTTGGCCTCGGCCGTGCTGGGATCGAGTCCGAGCTGTTCGACCAGGGCGTCCGTGCCGGCGACGATGCCGCCTGGGATGTCGCCGGCCTTGAATTTCGGCAGCACCGCCCGCTGCAGGATGACGCTGGACAGGGCGTCGGTCATCTGCCCCTCGAGGCCGTAGCCGATCTCGATACGCACCTTGTGGGCGCTGGGCACGATAATGAAGATCGCCCCGTTGTTCAGGCCCTTCTGGCCGATGCCCCAGTGGCGCAGCAGCTGGACGCCGTAGTCCTCGATCTCATAGTCGCCGAGCGTGGGCAGGGTGACCACCACCACCTGGCGGGTCGTCTTCTGCTCCAGTGCCGCCAGCTTGGCGGACAGGTCCGACTGGACCTGGGGACTGAGGACGTGAGCCTCGTCCACCACCCGGCCGGTCAGTTCGGGGAACTGAGGGCCGGGGGCGGCGAGGGCGGGCGCCCAAAGCAGGGCGAAGAGCAGGCCCAGCAGGCCCGCCAGACGCTTCACTTGGCGGCCGGGACGGGGGGCGGAGAGCCGGGCGCCGCGCCCGGAGCCGCGGCGGGGGCCGCGTCGAAGCTCACCGTCGGCGCCGACTGGGCGGCGGCGGAGGCGGTGAACAGCGACATGGGCTTCTCGCTGCTGTAGACGGTGGCGGCCCAGATCGAGGTCGGCAGCACCCGCAGCGTCGTGTTGTAGTCCTGGACCGCCGCGTTGTAGTCGCGGCGCGACACGGCGATTCGGTTCTCGGTGCCTTCGAGTTGCGACTGCAGGGCCATGAAGTTCTCGTTGGATTTCAGATCCGGGTATTTTTCCTGGATCATCATCAGCCGGCCGAGCACACCGGAAAGCTTGTCCTGGGCCTGGGCGTACTGCTGGAACTGGGCCGGGTTGGTCAGGGTCGAGGCGTCGACCTTGACCTGAGTGGCGCTGGCGCGGGCCTGGGTCACCTCAACCAGCACGCTCTTTTCCTGGGCGGCGTAGCCCTTCACCGTCGCCACCAGATTGGGGATCAGGTCGGCGCGGCGCTGGTAGTTGTTCTGGACATCGCCCCAGGCGGCCTTGGCGGCCTCCTGCTTGGTGGGGATGGCGTTGATGCCGCAGCCCGCCAGGGCCACGGGAAGGACCGCCAGTGTCGCCCACAGGGCCAGCTTCTGGATCGGATTTCGCGAGATCGGGTTGCGCAATGGTGTCGCCCCATGCGCCGCGCACGTCGGCGGCAGGCGGAATCTAGTGCGCCGCTGTAGCTTCCGCCAGGGTGCGGAGGGGGCGCCGCCGGGCATTAAGAAGATTTAATCGCCGCAACACGTTGCCCCGACCCTTCGTTGCTTTGCGGCGAATGAAGGTTTCACGTTGCCTGAGCCGCCCCGTCGGCCAGGTCGTCGAACGAGCCGTGGCTCGAGGCATACAGGCGCGCGTAAAGTCCCTCCCGCGCCATCAGATCGTCGTGCGGACCCTGCTCGACGATCCGGCCATCGCGCAGCACCACGATGCAGTCGGCGTCGCGCACCGTCGCCAGCCGGTGGGCGATCACCAGGCAGGTGCGGCCGGCGAACAGCACCCGTAGCGCCTTCTGGATCGCCTGTTCGGTGAAGCTGTCGATATTGGCCGTGGCCTCGTCAAGGATCAGGATGCGCGGATTGGCGGTCAGGGCTCGGGCGAAGGAGATCAGCTGCCTTTGGCCGACCGACAGGTTGCGTCCCCTCTGGCCGAGCTGGGTGTCGTATCCCTTCGGCAGACGCATGATGAAGTCATGAGCGCTCACGGCCTTGGCCGCCGCCTCCACGTCGTCGCGGCTGGCGCCCTCGGTGTTGAAGCGAATGTTGTCCTCGATGGTGCCGGAGAACAGGAACGGATCCTGCAGCACCATGCCGACCATGGCGCCGAGGGACTCAAGGCTGACGTCCCGCACGTCGTGGCCGCCCACCCGCACCGCGCCCGTGTTGGTGTCGTAGAAGCGGTGGACCAGGGCGGTGATGCTGGTCTTGCCCGAACCGGTCGGTCCCACCAGCGCCACCACCTGACGGGGCGCCACCGTCAGGCTGACGTCGTGCAGGATCGGCCGATCGGCGGCGTAGCCGAAAGTCACGTGGTCGAGTTCGACCGTCGGCGGCGCATCCGTCAGGTCGACGGCGTCCGGCTTATCGGCGATGGTCACCGGCACGTCGAGCACCTCGAAGATGCGGTGGCCGGCCGCCATCGCCCGCTGCATCACCGTGTATTGCATCGACAACAGGCGAACCGGCTCGAAGAACCGCTGCACCGACAGGATGAAGGTCACCAGGATCCCCACCGCCAGGGTCCCGCCCAGCACCTCGTTGCCGCCCACGACGATGATGCAGGCCATGGCCGCGCCGGTGAGAACGTCCACCGTCGGGGTCATGATCTGCGACAGCCATGAGGACGCGGTCTGGGCGTGGAAGTTCTCCCGCGCCTTTTCTTCGTAGAGCTCGAAATTCATCGCCTCGCGGCGGGTCTCCTGCACCGTGCGCACGCCGTTGATGTTCTCGGCCAGGGCGCCGTTGGCGATCGACGAGGCGTCCCGCGCCCGCCGGAAGGTGGCCTTCGAATAGGGTAGCCACACCGCCCGCACGGCGATCAGCGCCGGGATGGTCAGCAGCGTCAGCGCGCCCAGCCGCCAGTCCATCCACAGCAGGATCACCGCATAGCCCAGCAGGGTGGTGAAGTCGCCCAGCGCCCCGGTGGAGCTTTCAAGGAACTCCTGCAGGGCGTTCACATCCCCTTGCAGGCGCGACATGATCCGGCCGACGTGGGTCTTGTCCATGAAGGTCAGGGCGACATCCTGGAAATGGGCGAACATCGTCCGCCGCACGTCGAAGATCACCCTTTGGGCCAGGCGCGAGGTCAGCCACTGGTCGCAGAAATTCGACGCAGCATTGACAAGCACCAGGCCGGCGAACAGGGCCAACCGCAGCTTCAGCCCGATCAGGTCGCGGGCGACGGCGGCGTTGAGGATCGCCCCGATCAGCCAGGGCGTCGCGACGCTGGTCATCGACGACACCAGCACGGCGGCCTGAGCGCCCAGGAGCAGCGGGCCATGCGGCTTCAGAAAGCTGAAAAAGCGACCGACGACCCGGGTGTCGAACGAGGCGAAGATCTCCTCCTCGTCCGGAGTCCCCAGATTGGCGTTCCGCCGACGCGGGGCTGGAGCGGCGATGTCGGTCATTCGGCGACGCCCGTTCGGGTGGGCGGTAAGGTTTTTTGAACCGCCAAGGAGCCAAGCAGCCAAGATGACTCTCTGAGCTCTCCTGGCCGTGTGAATTTCGGGCGGGTGAAGTTCGCGGCAAAGGCGCGATGCAGGCTTTCAGACGCCCAACTGCTTGAGGCGGCTTCAGACGAGCCTCTTGGCTGCTTGGCTCCTTGGCGGTGGAAAATCCCAAGCCCGTTCACGCCGCGGCCTCAGCGGTTTTGCGGCGCAGGCGGGCGTCGGCGATCGACAG
>CAIQDO010000621.1 GCA_903870555.1 uncultured Caulobacteraceae bacterium | reverse complement strand
CCAGGCCGCCTGCCGCGATCCCAAATGGATTTCTGGAGACTCGAATGCACTACAAGGAACTGAAGAAGGCCTGGGGCGAGCTGACGGCTCCGGGCGCGGCGTTCGAGATCGCCACGGTCGAGGTGCGCGGCGTCCCGCTTCGCACCTACAAGAACGCCCCGCCCACCGTGCGCGCCCTGTGGCTCGCTTCGGCCGCCTTCGCCGACCGCGAATACCTGATCTATGAAGACGAACGCGTCACCTATGGCGAGGCGCACGCCCGAGTGAACGCCATCGCCGGCTGGCTGGTCGAACAGGGGGTCACCCGCGGCGACCGTGTGGCCATCGCCATGCGCAACTACCCCGAGTGGATGCTGATCTACTGGGCCTGCGTGTGCATGGGCGTGGCCGTGGTCGGCATGAACGCCTGGTGGGTGCCCGAGGAGATCGATTTCGCGGTCAAGGATTCCACCCCCAAGGTGATCTTCTGCGACGCCGACCGCCTCGCGCGCCTGACCGAGCGCCCTGAAACCTGCGCCGGCATCACCCTGGTCGCCACGCGCGTCGACGCCCTGCCCGACGGCGTGCTGGCGTGGAGCGAGGTGCTGGCCCACGGCGGCGGCCTGCCGGAGGTCGAAGTCGATCCCGACGACGACGCCTGCATCTTCTACACCTCCGGCACCACCGGCTTCCCCAAGGGCGCGCAGCTCACCCACCGCGGCTGCATCTCCAACCTGTTCAGCCTGATGTTTTCGGGTCAGGTGCAGGCCCTGGCCACCTTCGAGGCCACCGGCGTCGGCCCCGCGCCCGGCTCCGTCGTGCCGCCGCCGCCGATCGCCCTGCTCACCACGCCGCTGTTCCACGTCACCGCCAACAACTGCGGCGCCTACGCCATCACGGCGGCCGGCGGCAAGTTGGTGCTGATGTACAAGTGGGACCCCAAAGTCGCCCTGACCCTGATCGAGCGGGAGAAGGTCACCTCGATGAGCGGCGTGCCGGTGATGTCGCGGGAACTGATCAGCCACCCCGACTTCGACAGCCACGACCTGACCAGCCTCGTCAGCCTCGGCGGCGGCGGCGCCCAGCTCCCGCCCGACCTGGTGCACAAGATCGACCAGTCCGTGCAGACGGCGCGGCCGAGCACCGGCTACGGCATGACCGAGACCTGCGGCATCATCACCGCCGTCGCCGCCGATTTCTTCGTCGACAAACCCTTGAGCGCCGGCCCGGCGATGCCGGACTTCGAGGTCGAGTGCGTCGACGACGCCGGCAATCCCGTCCCCGCCGGCGAGGTGGGCGAACTCTGGGTGCGGGGCGCCCAGGTGATCAAGGGTTACATCAACCGCCCCGACGCCACCGCCGACAGCATCACCGACGGCTGGCTGCACACCGGCGACATCGCCCGGCTCGACGAAGACGGCTTCATCTTCATCGTCGACCGCAAGAAGGACATGGTGCTGCGCGGCGGCGAGAACGTCTATTGCGCCGAGGTCGAGGCCTGCCTCTACCGCCACCCGGCCGTGGCCGAGTGCAGCGTGTTCGGCGTGCCGGATGAGCGCCTGGGCGAAGAGGTCGCCGTGGCGGTCTACCTGCGACCAGGCCTGGCGACGGACGGGGCGTCGCTCCGCGACCACGCCGCCCAGATCATGGCCAAGCACAAGATCCCCCGCTACATCTGGATCGTCGACGAACCCCTGCCCCGCAACGCCAGCGGCAAATTCCTTCGCCGCCAGCTCAAGGAAACCCTGGATCTCGCCGACGCGGTCTAAAGCCGCCGGCCGGCCGCCGGTCCGACGCACGCCCCTCTCCAGGGAGCGTGCGTCGTGCGGGATCAGCTCCCCGTGAACTTCGCCGCGCGCTTTTCCATGAACGCCAGCATGCCCTCGCGGGCGTCCTGGGTCTTGAGGAGGGGCAGCAGCTGCAGGAAGACATGGTGCACGTGGTCGTTGAAGGTCTCGTTGAGGCCCATGCGCATCATCCGCTTGGAAGCCTGCACCGCCAAGGGCGCGCTGGAGGCGATCTCGTCGGCAAGGACCCTGGCTGTCGCCGCGAGGTCCTCGGCCGGAACCACCCGCGAGGCGAGGCCCCACTCGACGCATTCCTCGGCGCTGAGCGTGCGGCCGGTGAAGATCAGTTCGGCCGCCTTCGACCAGCCGATCATCCGTGGCAGAAACCAGGTGCCGCCCGATTCCGGGACGATGCCCCGCTTGGTGAAGGCCGCCGCCATCTTGGCGCCCTTGGCCATGATGCGGATGTCGCAACCCAGGGCCGTATCCATGCCATAGCCGGCGGCCGAGCCGTTCAGGGCGCAGATGGTCGGCTTGCCCATGTTGAACATCACCGTCGGCGGGGTGTTGCGCAGGTCGAGGTTGGTCGACACCGTGGTGCTGTTGCTGATCCCCTCCTTGCCGGGCTCGGCGGGGCGGGTGACCTCGGTCAGGTCGAGGCCGGCGCAGAAGGCCCGCCCGGCGCCGGTCAGGATCACCACCCGCACGTCCGGATCCTCGTCGGCCGTCACCAGATGGGCGGTGAGCTGGCCCAGCATCGCCCGCGAAATGGTGTTCATTCGCTCGGGGCGGTTGAGGGTAATG
>CAIQDO010000620.1 GCA_903870555.1 uncultured Caulobacteraceae bacterium | reverse complement strand
TCCACGGAATCGGAACGCTGATCTAGGTTTTTGTTTTGTCGCACGTTTCTTCCGAAAACTGGTTCCCACTTTTCGGAACGTGCTCTAGGGTCTGAATATTGCGACCGGCGCGACCGCGAGCAGAACAGCGGCGGCCATCAATCCCATCCGGCGGAAGGCGATGTTCCGGCTGCTCGGGTCGGTTGTCGCCAGGAAGGCCACGACGAACGGACCCTGCAGGACAATGCAGAGCTGCCACAGGTGCGCAGCCGCGCCTTCGTCCTTCAGCCCCCTTTCCCAACCCGTCAACAGCACAGCCATGACGATGAGGAAAGCGACGAGTGAGAGCCCCAGCGGGATCCATCCCAGAATTGCGTGGACGCGATCGCGAGTCATCAGGTCCCCTCCGAGCGTAGGTCTCCGACTGTATCGTGGTCCATGGGTCCTTTCCAACCCCCGCCGAACTGACCGAGGTCCGCCCTATGGCCGGTCGACGCGGGCGGCGCGAAGGTTCGGCGTGGCGCGCGAACACCCGCCCCTCGTGCGCCGGCAGGCCAATAAGTACGGCCAGGATCGGCAGGCTCGCGACCAGCAACGACAGCGGCAGACTGTCGCCCACCGGCGTCGGGAGTCGCCTGAACATGATCAGTGGAAGATGTCGGTCCACAGCTTCCAGGCGCCGTCGACCTGGCGCCAGACCACGACATAGCTGCTCGTCACGGTCACGGGCTTGTCGCCCTTGGTGGTGAAGGTCGAGACGCCGATTTCACGGATGTAGTCCGGCGACAGACGCTTCACCTCGGTGGCGGTCAGCTTCAGGTTCGTCGCCTGGGTGACCATGGCGGCGAAAAAGACGCGGATCCCGGGGCCGGTCACCACCGAATTGTCGGGCGGCAGCACCGTGGCGTCGGGCGCATACATCGCCGCGAGGGCTCCCGCGTCGCCCCGGGTGGCGGCGGCCGAGAACTGGTCGTCGAGGGCCTGAATAGCCTCCTTGTCGCCGGCGAAGGCGGGCGCGGCGAGGCCGAGAATCGCGCAAGCCAGGCCGGCGCAGAGAACGTTACGCATGAGGGTTCCTCCCGAGGATCGGGTCGACCGATCCGTCCGATCGGCAGTCTGCCAGAGATGGCCGCATTGTCCAGCCGGGCGCGTCGGCGGTCAGCCCCCCAGCGCCCTGGCCAGGGCGACCGCGGCGCGGGCGGAATCGGCGTCGGCCTGGGCGGCCTGGTCCTGCACCGACAGCAGCTGGCGGTCGGCGTCTGTGACCTCGAGCAGGCTGAGGGTCCCGGCGGCGTAGCCGTCGGCGGCGGCCTGGCGCGACCGCTGAAGCGCCGCCTCGGCCAGGTGCAGGGCCCGGGCCTGGTCGGCGCGCTGCAACCTGGCCGTCAGGGCGTTCTCGACGTCCTCGCAGGCGCGCAACACCGCCTGGCGCCAGCCCGCCAGGGCGGCGGCCTCGGCGCCCCGGGCGTTGGCCACCTCGGCGTCGACCCGGCCGAAGTCGAATAGCCGCCACTTGATCCCCAGGGCCCCCTGGGCCTCGGCGGCGGGGCTGGTGAACAGGGCGGCGGTCGAGGTCGAGTCCCAACCGAGCAGGCTCTGCAGCGACACCCGGGGGTAGTAGCCGGCGATGGCCGCGCCGACCTTGGCGTTGGCCGCCGCCAGCTTGCGCTCGGCGGCGATCAGGTCGGGCCGGGTCCGCAGCAGGTCGCCGGGGGCGCCGGGCTCAAGACCCCGGGCCAGGGGAATCGTCGCCGGAGACTCCAGGGCGCCGCGCGCGGCCTCCGGCGGCGCGCCGGCCAACACCGCCAGCCGGTTCATCTGCGCCTCGGCGCCCATCTTCAGCAGCGGCAGGGTGGCAAGGGCTGTCTGCAGCGAAGCCTCCGAGGCGTCGGCCTCGCGCCGGGAGGCCTGGCCTTCCTCGAAACGGTAGCGGACCAGCTCCAGCAGCCGCCGGTCGGCGGCGACCTGGCTCTCGGCCAGGGCCAGACGACGCTGGAATCCGCGCAGCTGGATGTAGGCGTCGGCCACGTCGGCCGTGACCATCAGCCGGGCGCCGGCGACGTCGGCGCCGGCGGCGGCCAGCTCGGCCCGCGCGGCCTGGGCCTCGCGCCTCTGGCCGCCGAACACGTCGATCTCCCAGGAGGCGCCGGCGGTGACGTCGTAGAGCGAGGCGGTGCGCTTGTACTGGGGGAACTGGCTCAGGTAGCCGGTGGTCCCCTTGGTCGACGAATACGCCCGGGCGTCCTGGGTGTCGGCCTCGGCGGCGGGCAGAAGGGCGGCGACGGCGGCGTGGGCGGCGGCGCGGGCCTGGCCGACCCGGGCGGCGGCGGCGGCCAGGTCGAGGTTCTGGGCCAGGGCGCGGTCTTCGAGGCCATTGAGGACCGGGTCGTCGAAGGCGCGCCAGAACGGCGCGGTCCGGGCGGCCGAAGGCCCCGGCGGCCCGCCTCGGAAGGCCGGGGCCAGGCTTGGAGCGGGCGCGCGATAGGTCGGCCCGACCATGCAGCCGGACAGCAGCAGGGCGACGGCGAGAACGGCGGCCCGGGTCATGCGGCGGTCTCCGCGGCCAGGCCGCCGGCCGGCGCGACGTCCCCTCGGGCGCCGCCCGACACCAGCCAATACATCACCGGCGTGGCGATCCGCGACAGCAGGGTCGAGGCGATCAGCCCGCCGATGATGGCGATGGCCAGCGGCGAATAGAGCCCCGATTCCTCGAACGCCAGGGGCAGCAGGCCGCCGATCGCCGTGACCGACGTCAGCAGCACCGGCAGGAAGCGGATCTCCCCGGCCTTCTCGATCGCCTCCCTTAGCCCGGCCCCGTCCCGGCGCATCTGTTCGGTGAAGTCCACCAGCAGGATGGAGTTTTTGATCTCGATGCCGATCAGGGCGATGATGCCGATGGTGGCGGTGAACGACAGGGAATTGCCGGTCAACCACAGGGCGGTGACCGCCCCGAACATCCCCAATGGGATGATCCCGGCCACCACCAGGGCGCTGCGGAACCGGCCGAACTCCAGCACCAGCACCGCCATAACCCCCAGCACCGCGATCAGGATGGCGGCGCCGAGGCCGGCGAAGCTGTTGGCCTGAGCCTCGGCCTCGCCGCCGAGGGTCATCCGGTAGCCCGGCGGCAGGGAGACGTCGCGGGTCAGGCGGTCGAAGGCGGCCTTGGTGACCTTGGAGGTGAGGAAGCCGGTCTGGACGAAGCTGGTGACGGTGACCGTGCGCACCCGGTTGTAGCGGTCGATCCGCGCCGGGCTCGATTGCAGGGTCGGGGTGGCGATCGCCGACAGCGGCGTCGCCTGGCCCTGCTCGGACGGCACATAGACCTGGCCCAGCGACGCCAGATCGTTGCGGCCGCCGAACGGGCCTTCGCTCAGGGGCAGGCGCACCTTGACGGCGTAGTCGTCGCCGTCGTCGTCGCGGTAGCGGGCGGCGTCCTCGCCCGACAAGGCGAGGCGGACGATCCGCCGGGCGGCGCCGGCGCTGACGCCCAGGGTGGCGGCCTTGGCCTCGTCGAGGCCGAGGTTCAGGTCGGTGCGGTCCAGCCGCAACGGATTGTAGACGTCGCGTGTTCCCGCGGTGTCACCCAGAATGGTCTCGGTGCGCGCCGCCAGGGCGCGCAGCACCGTCAGATTGTCGCCGGCCAGCCGGATGGCCACCGGCGCCTCGATCGGCGGGCCGTTGACGAAGGTCTCGACGGTGAACTTCACGCCGGGATAGCGGGAGAAGTCTGTGCGCAGACGGTCGAGAATGGCCTCGCTCGTCCCGGCCTTCCACACCTTCAGCGAGGCGAACACCTCGGCGTAGCTGGGGTCCGTCTCGCGCTGGTTGACGTTGTAGAAGATCTGCGGATTGCCGCGCCCCAGGTTGCCCGCGTACCAGACGATGTCCTTGGTGCGGGCGAGGTCTTGCTCGACAAAGGCCAGGGCCCTGGCGGTTTCGGCGCGGGAGGTCCCATCCGGCGTCTCGATCCGGATCAGGAACTGCGGCGTCTCGGCCGGAGGAAACAGGCTGGAGCCGATGGCGCCGAGCATCGGGATCGCCAGGAGGCAAACCCCCAGGATGATTCCGAGCGTGAGCCACGGGCGGGCCAGGCCGGTCTTTAGCAAAGGCGTGTAAAGCCGATGGATGCCGCCGTTGACCGCCCGCAGCAGGGCGTTGCCGCCTTCGGGCTCGTGGCGCGGCAGGATCCGGCTGGCCAGGAACGGGATGATGGTCAGGGACACCAGGAACGACGCCGCCACGGTGCATAGCACCGACACCGGCAGCGACTTGATATAGGCGCCGGCGCCCTCGGGCAGGGCCAGCAGGGGCAAGAAGGCCAGCATCAGGCAACCGGTGCAGCCGATCACCGCCAGGGCGATCTGGGCGGTGCCGGCGATGGCGGCGACCTCGCGCGGCTCGCCGCCGCGCAGCCGCCGGGCGATGTTTTCGGTGACGACGATGGAGTCGTCGACCAGCAGGCCCAACGCCAGAACGAAGCCGGCGATCGACAGCTGGTTGAGGCTGAAGCCGAGCGCCTCCAGAGCAGCCAAGCCGATCAGCAGCGACAGGGGAATGGAGATCATCACCACCACCCCGGCCCGCGGACCCAGCGGCAGAAGGGTCAGCAGCACCAGTCCGAGGGCTATGCCGAAGTCGCGGTAGAGGGAGCCCAGACGATGGCTGACGTTGTGCGACTGGAAGAAGCCGCGCTCGATCTTCACCCCGGCCGGGAGGGTCTTCTGGTACTCGTCGAGCACCGCGTTGACCGATTTGGTGATCTCGGTGACGTCGGCCCCGTCCTTCTGGGTGGCGGTGACGAACAGCGCCCGGCGGCCGTTGAACCAGGTCAGGTGCTGCGGCTCATCCTGGGCCCAGCCGACCTGCGCGACATCGCGCACCCGCACCACCTCGCCGGCCAGGCTGGCCACAGGGACCTCGCCCACGGCGTCCACCGACTTGAAGGCGCCGCCGGACTTGACGTCGAAGCGCCGGTCGCCGGCGTGGATGGCCCCGATCGGGGCCTCGGCCCCGGCCGAACGCAGGGCGTCCGCGACGGCGCCGGCCGGCAGATGCAGTTGGGCCAGCTTGGCCATGTCGAGGGCCACCCGAACCTCGGACGGCGGCGCCCCCCAGTATTTCGCCTCGCGCACCCCGGGAATGCGGTTGAGGCGGTCCCGGAGGCGGTGGGCGACCTTCTCCAGCCGACGCATCGGCAGGGCGTCGCCGACCACGGCGGCCTGGAAAACCGCCACCTCGGTGGTCCGCGCCCGCTGGATCTCCAGCCGGGTCAGGCCCTGGGGCAGGACGCCGCGCAGGGCGTTCACCTCCCGCACGACCTGATCGTACTTGCGCTCGGGATCGACGTTCCAGGTGAATTCCACCCGCAGCACCGTCGCCCCGTCGAGATTCGAGGAGGCCACGGCCTTGACGTCGTCCAGACCATCGAGGGCGTCCTCGATCGGCTTGGCCACCAACTGCTCCATCTCGGCCGGCGTCGCCCCGGGCATCACCGCCCGGACGATGATGATCGGGATCGGGAAATGCGGATCCTCGGACCGGGGGATGGTCATCAGGGCGTTGAGGCCCAGCAGGGCCAGCAGCGAGAACGCCACCAGAGTGAACTGCCAGCGGCGGACGAAGAAGGCGGCCGGGTTGAGGGTCATGGGCGCGGGCCGGCCGGGTCGATCACCGTGACTATCTGACCGTCGCCGACATAGCCGGCCCCGGCGGTGATCAGCTTGGCGCCGGGAGGCAGGCCGCCGATCAGGGCGTCGTCGCCGTCGAAGCCGGCGAACCGCACCGGCGTGCGCCGCGCCCGGCCGCTGGCGGGGTCATAGACCATCACGAAGGCCCGCTGTCCGTCAGCTTCCAGCACCACCTCGGCGGGGGCGCGGGCGAGGTCCGAGGGCGCCGCGCCGCCGGCCGGGGCGGCGGCGATATCCGCGCGGGCGATCAGGCCGCTGCGCAGACCCGGCCGCGCCGCGAGGGTGATCTCGATTTCCACCGCCCCGGTCTGTGGCCCGGCCCGCTGGCCGATGCGGGTGACGGCGCCGTCGAGGACCCGGCCGGGCAGGCTGTCGAGGCGAATCCTCGCCGCGGCGCCCAGGCGCACCCGGCCGATATCGCGATCGGACAGGGGCG
>CAIQDO010000619.1 GCA_903870555.1 uncultured Caulobacteraceae bacterium | reverse complement strand
TGCTGCTCCTGCTCGATCTGCTTGGCGCGGGCCTCGACCAGGGCGACGATGTGATCGACCATGCCCTCGTTGTCCTGCTTGTGGTCGGGCTTGCCTGCGACATAGATCATGCCCGCGCCCTTGCCGCCGCCGGTGAAGCCGACATCCGTCATCAGAGCCTCGCCCGGTCCGTTGACCACGCAGCCGATGATCGACAGGCTCATCGGCGCCGAGATGTGCTTGAGGCGCTCTTCAAGCTTGTTCACGGTCTCGATGACATTGAAGCCCTGCCGGGCGCAGGACGGGCAGGCGATGATATTGACGCCGCGATGACGCAGGCCGAGCGACTTGAGGATATCGAAGCCGACCTTGATCTCCTCGACGGGATCCGCCGCCAGGGACACGCGGATGGTGTCGCCGATGCCGGCCCAAAGCAGGTTCCCCATGCCGATCGACGACTTGATGGTGCCTGAGCGAAGCGCGCCGGCCTCGGTGATGCCCAGATGCAGAGGACAGTCGATGGCTTCCGAAAGCATCTGATAGGCCGCGACGGTCATGAAGACATCCGACGCCTTCACGCTGATCTTGAATTCGTGGAAGTCGTGGTCCTGAAGGATGCGGGCGTGGCTTAGCGCGCTTTCGACCATGGCCTCGGGACAGGGCTCGCCATAGCGTTCGAGAAGCTCCTTCTCCAGCGAGCCGGCGTTGACGCCGATCCGCATCGAACACCCATGGTCGCGGGCGGCCTGGATGACGTCCCGCACGCGGGCTGGCGATCCGATGTTGCCGGGATTGATGCGCAGGCAGGCCGCGCCCGCCTTGGCCGCCTCGATGCCGCGTTTGTAGTGGAAGTGAATGTCGGCGACCAAAGGCACGCGGGATTCCCGGGCGATGGTCTTGAACGCCTTGGTGGCGTCTTCGTCGGGACAGGACACCCGGACGATGTCCGCCCCGGCTTCCTCCAGTTGGCGAATCTGTTCCAGCGTCGCCGCGGCGTCCCCGGTGATGGTGTTGGTCATCGACTGGACGGTTATCGGCGCATCCCCGCCAACGGGCACCGGTCCGACGTGAATCTGCCGCGACTTGCGACGATCGATGGCCCGCCAGGGCCGAACATGGGTGTGATCTTGTGTGCTCATGACCGCCTTAGGATAAGGGCGAATGCGTCGGGACCCAACCCCGGACGAAGAATTTCTACGGCGCCAGGAGGTCCGTGATGGGAGTCTGAACCCGGCCGAGCCGGCCCTTGGAGACGCCACCGACATAAATCTCGACGGACTGGGGGTTGCCGACGTCCACCGTCAAACCGCTGGCGGCGGGCGCCCGCCACGCCTCTCCCGGCGACAGCAGGCGGGCGAAATAGACGGCGCCGCCTGGGCCGCGAATCACCAGCGTTGTCGATTTTCGAGCCTGAAGGACGACACCGGCGCCCGGCGCGGGGGCTCCATAGATCGGACCCGCCGCGACGAAAGGCGCCCCGACCCCGGGATCGGGAACGTCCGCCCGATGCGCACCGGAGGCGTCCGCGCCGGCGCTGGCCGCCGCCAGCGGCGCCAGGCCAGGGGTGACATAGACAGGTGGCGTGGTCGCTTCCGGCGGCGTCGGCAGCGGGGCGCCGATCGAAGCCGGCCCGAACGGTGCCGCGGCCCGCGACGGGGAAGCGGGCGTCACCGGGGCGACGACGGCGACCGGGTGGGCAGCCGCATGGTCCATGCGCCGCCAGAGATTCCACGCAACCACGGCGGCGGCCAGTCCCGCGCCAATGACCAGTAGCAAGCGCACGGCCGCGAAGGCGTCATGGCGAACGCCGCCAGGCGACCGCAGCTTGCCGTCCACTTTCGGCGCCTCGGCGTGGAGGCGGGCGACCACCGCCTCGGAGTCCACGCCCAAGGCCTTGGCGTAGGCCCGAACATAACCGACGACGAACGGTCGGGCCGGCAAGGCGTCGAAGTCGAAGGCTTCGATGGCCGCGATGTAGGGCGCTCGCACACGGGTGGCCTGGGCGATGTCGTCTTCAGCCAAACCGAGGGCTTCGCGCGCCTGCCGCAACGCCGCGCCGACATTGCCATCCGCGGACAACACCACTCTTACCGGACGGAGGGCGACGAGTTCATCGCCCGCCGCTTGGGCCGCGCCGCCATCGTCGATGTCGCCAGTGTCCAATGGCATTGCCGAACCAAAAACCCGCCGCGCGAACCCCGCGTCCGCTACGCCAGCCAACACCTCGCCGCAGGTTGACCGATACTGTTTGCCCCACCCCATAGATAGCAGAGTATGGGAGAATTTCAACGCCCCGCCGCCCGAATGCAGACAACTGGGCCGGATTCGACTGGCTTAACCCACTAGACGACCACGCCCTGCTTTCTCGCCAGGGCCTCGATCTCTTTGCGCACGGACCCCGCGGTGCTGGTCAACAGCCCTTCGACTCCCCGGCAGGCGGCGCCGCGGTCACAGGACAACACCATGGTCTTCACGGGCCCGACACCCGCCGGCGGCATCGACAGCCGCTCGAATCCGAGCCCGAGCAGGGCGAAGGCTTCAAGCGGTCGACCGGCGATCTCACCGCAGACCGAGACCGGCGTCCCGCTGGCGGCGCAAGCGTCACGAATCGCTTTCAGCGCCCTAAGGGCGGGCGGCGAAAGCGGGTCATAGCGTTCGGACACCCGCGGATTGCCGCGATCGGCGGCGAAGAGGTACTGCATCAAGTCGTTGGTGCCCACCGAAACGAAATCGGTCAACGGCAGCAGGGCGTCCAGGTGCCAGAGCAGCGACGGCGCCTCGATCATCGCCCCAACCTCAAGCCGGCTCGGGGCCGGGCGACCGCGCCGCACGGCCCAGGCCACTTCCCGGTCCACCAGCGTCCGCGCGGCCCGGAACTCCTCGACACTCGCGACCAGGGGGAACATCACGGTCAGCGGACGGCCGGCCACCGCCGCGATCAGCGCGCGAAGCTGCATGCGCAGCAGAGCGGGTCGGTCGAGACCCATGCGCACCGCCCGCCAGCCCAAGGCTGGATTATCCTCCCGCTCGGCTTCGAGGTAGGGCAGCACCTTGTCGCCGCCGAGGTCGAGGGTCCGGAATGTCACCGGCCGTCCCCCGGCGGCATCCATCACCTTGGCGTAGAGGTCAGTCTGGGCGCTGAATCTGGGCAGGCTCTCGGAGACCATGAACTGGAACTCGGTGCGGAACAGGCCGATGCCCTCCGCGCCGGTCTCCGGCAGGATATCGAGATCGACCGCCAGTCCGGCGTTCATCAGCAGCGTGACCTTGGTCCCGTCGAGCGTGAAGGCGGGCGTGTCCTTCAGCCGGGCGAATTCGGCCCGGCGCTCGGCGCGAACGACAATCCGAGCGGTCACCGCCGCCACCACATCAGGTCGCGGTCGCAGATAGGCCTCGCCCGTCTCGGCGTCGACGATCACCGGATCGCCCTCGCTGACACGGTCCCGCAGCCCGACCAGGCGGCCAACGCAGGGAATGTCCATGGCTCGCGCCACGATGGCTGCGTGACTGGCGGAAGACCCTTCCTCGAGCAACAAACCCTTCAACTTCTTGCGGTCGTATTCGAGCAGTTCGGCCGGACCGAGGTTGCGCGCGATCAAGATGGCGTTCTCGGGCAGCACCCGGGCCGCCTCCCCCTCCCCGCTCAGATGGCGCAGCAGGCGGTCGTTGAGGTCCTCCAGATCGTGCAGGCGCTCGCGCAGATAGGGATCGCGCGCCTGGCCGATGCCGGCCCGATGCTCCGAACGCACGCGCTCGACGGCGGCCTCGGCGGTCAGGCCGGAATGAACCGCATCGTGCAGCGAATGATTCCAACTGCGGCTGTGGGCCAGCATGCGGTAGGTTTCGAGCACATCGTAGGACGCGCCGAGGATGCCCTCATGGCCGTCCAACATGCCGTCGATCTGGGCCTGAAGCCCCTCGATCGCCGCCGACAGCCTCAGTTCCTCCGCCGGCACATCGTCCGACAGCAGCCGTCCCGCGGCAACCGGCGCCTCATGCAGCACCGCCACCCCGAAGGCGAGCCCGTCGGCGAACTTGGCGCCCTTCAGACGTTCCGAGCGCCGAGGCGAGATCTCGACGTCCTTCAACTCCTCTCGGGACAGCACATCTCCGGCCGCCACCATTTCGGAGAGGACCATCGCGATGATCTGCAGATCCTCGATATCATCTTCCGCATAGACCCGGCTCGTCCGGTTCTGCACCACCAGCACGCCAATGGCGCGTCCGCCACGCAGCAGCGGCACGCCCAGGAAGGCGTGGAACGGGTCTTCGCCGGTTTCCGGGCGATAGGAGAAGGCCGGGTGGCTGGGCGCGTCGGACAGGTTCAGCGGGCGGCCCAGCCGCATGATTTCGCCGACCAGGCCTTCTCCTGGCCGCATCCGCGTGACGTGAACGGCGCCGGGATCGAGGCCCTCGGTGGCGAACAGCTCCATCTCGCCGCTGGCGCGCCGCAGGTAGATCGAACAGACCTCGGCCACCATCGACGCGGCTATGGTGCGCACGACGGCCGTCAGCTTGGCCTGGGCCGGAATGGTTCCGGCCATGGCCTCGCGGATTTGCCGCAGCAGGGTTCTGGGACCCCGGATGGGAAGCGCTGGCGTCGGCATGCGGTTTTCTGGAGTCGTCTCCCGTCTCTTCGCGGCGCCTATAGCAGCTTTCCGCGCGCGCGCACCGTGAGGCTTGCCACACTCGGCCATTTTCCGGTTTGCGCTCGAAACTGGCGCATGCGCAACTCGTGTGCAAAGGCCGAAGGGTCGAGAAGCGGGGCGGACGTCATGCGGCGAATTGGACTTCTTGCGGCCGGGTTGGCGCTCGTTCTGATCGGGGCCGGGCTGGCCCACCTCGTCCAGACCGCCGGGGGCGTCAGCGTTCGCGACATTCGCTGGACGAGCCCGGACGGTCAGGAGATGTCGGGCCTGCTCTATGTCCCGCGCTCGGCGACCGTAACGCAACCCGCCCCCGCCGTTCTGGCGAGCCACGGCTATATCAACAGCCGCGAGATGCAGAGCCCGTTCGCCATCGAACTGGCGCGTCGCGGCTTCGTCGTCCTGGCGATGGATATGTCCGGTCATGGCTACAGCGGCGGCGCCGTCGGAGACCACGATGGCGGCGGCCCCGGCGCCCTGGCCTATCTGCGGGCCCAACCCTTTGTCGATCGCCGCAACATCGGCCTGGAGGGCCACAGCATGGGCGGCGTGCCCATCATCGGCGCCGCTCTCGCCCAGCCAGACGGCTATCGGTCGATGGTGCTCGAGGGCTCGACCGTTCCGGAGGCGGGTCAGGTCGGCGCCGGCACGTCGGTCTTTCCGCGCAATCTGGAGGTCGTATTCGGTCAGTATGACGAGTTCGCGCCGCTGATGTGGCACGAGGCCCGCGGCGCCGACGTCGGCCAGTCGCCGAAGATGGCCGCCCTGTTCGGGACCACGGCGCCGGCGATTCCCGGACGGCTGGCCGGATCGATCGCCGATGGAACGGCGCGCCTGCTGATCACGCCGCCGGTCACGCACCCAATGGAGCATTTCTCGACGGCCGGCGTCGGCGCCGCGGTCGACTGGTTCCAACGCACCCTGACAGGCGAGGCGACTCCCCTGCCGGCCAGCGATCAGATCTGGTTCTGGAAGGAGGTCGGCACCCTCATGGGTCTGGTCGGTTTCGTCGTCGTTGTGCTCGGCGCTTTCGATCTGGCCCTGACCGCCCGCCCGTTCGCATCGCTACGTCGCCGCGCTTCAACCGGCGCCCCGCCCCCCGCGAGCCCCCTGCAGGGTTGGTTCGCCATCGCCGCCGCCGCCATTCTCCCAGCCGCCACCTTCTACGCGCTGATGGGCCTCGGATACGCCTTCACCCCCTCCAGGCTGTTTCCACAATATGTGACCAATCAACTGGTGGTCTGGGCGCTCGTCAACGCCGGCGTCAGCGCGGCGCTGCTTGCGGCAAGCCGCCGCCGCGGCGCCCCGGCCGGGCCGTGGCTGCCCGCCTGCCTGTTGGCCTTGACGGCGGCGGCGGCCGGATACGCCGCCCTGTTCGCCGTCGACAGGCTGTTTGGCGTCGATTTCCGTTTCTGGGTGGTGGGACTGAAGCTGCTGGACGCCCGTCACGCCATCGACGTCGTCGCCTATGCGCCCGCCTTCACCCTTGCCTATCTGGTGACCATGCGCTCATTCAACACGAGCCTCCCGCGCGAGGGTCAGGGCGCCATCGCGGCTGGCCTGACTTCGGCCGCCGCCATGAGCCTGGGCTTCGTCGTCCTGCTGGCGGTTCAGTACGGCGCCTTGCTGACGACCGGGCGCCTGTTCAGTCCCAAGGAAGCGCTGAACACCATCATCGCCATCCAGTTCGTGCCTGTGCTGGCGACCGTCGGCGTCATCGGCGCCTTCGCCTACCGGCGAACGGGGGGCTATGTCGCCGGCGGCGTGCTCTGCGGCCTGCTGGTGTCCTGGTATATCGTCGCCGGAACCGCCACCCACTGGCGTCCGGGGTGGAGCCCACCCCACGCCGCCGGCCTGTTCCCGGATCGCCCAGCCACAATGCGTCCACCGGCCTTACGCCGGCTTGAAGCGCGCTGACGCTGACGACCACGAAACGCGCCTCTTAGGGTCGCGGCATCTTCTCTTGAATATTCCACGATGCCTTTACGGTTCCCGTTGATGCTACTAGGTAGCATACCAAAGGAGCCAGCCATGTCCGTGAAGGCCTCCGTATCGCTGACCGAGAGCCAGGACGCCTATGCCCGCGAGATGGTCGCCCAGGGTCGGTATCCAAGCCTCAGCGCCGTGCTCCAGCACGGGCTAGAGCTCCTGCGGATGGAGGCGGCCCTGAAGGATGCGGAACTCGACGCCCTGCGCGGCCTTCTGAGCGACCGCCAAGACGGGCCGTTCGTCACCCTCGAGGAGGGCCGCGAGCGCACCCGGCGAATGATCGCGGCCAAGACCGCCGACGATGGCCTATAGGGTCGAACGCGCTCTCGACACCGACCGTGATCTGGAGGCGATCTTCGATTTCCTGGTCCGATCCTATATCGACTTCGGCGAGCAGCGTGGCGACGCCTTCGAGCGGGCCGGGGCCAGGCTTGCCGATATCGAGGCCGGGATGGCCGCCATCGGCGGCGCGCCGCACCAGGGGACCCTGCGGCCGGACTTGGCGCCCAAGCTGAGGTCGGTCACCAAAGGTCGAGCCATCTACTATTTCGCGGTCGATGACGACCTGCGCCGCGTGCGTTTCCTGGCCGTGTTCTTCGGCGGCCAGGATCACCAGCGAACGATGCTCAAACGGCTGTTGCGGCGGGATTGAACCCTAGAGCTTGTCCAATCCATAGGCGGCATGCAGGGCCCGAACCGCCAGCTCGGTGTAGGCGGCGTCGATCAGCACGCTGATCTTGATCTCCGATGTGGAAATCACCTGGATGTTGACGCCCTTGTCGGCCAGGGCGCCGAACATGGTCTTGGCGACGCCGGCGTGGCTGCGCATGCCCACCCCGATCACCGACACCTTGGCCACATCCTCGTCCACCCGGACGTCGTCGAAGCCGATCTCGTCCTTGGCGGCGCGAACGATGTCTACGGCCCGGGCGGCGTCGCGCTTGCCAACGGTGAACTCCATGTTGGCCGCGCCCTCGCGATGGGCATGGCTCTGAACGATCATATCCACATTGACGTTGGCATCGGCCAGCCGGCCGAAGATCTCGCGCGACACGCCGGGATGATCGGGCAGGCCGTAGAGGCTGATCTTGGCCTCGTCGCGGCTGAAGGCCACGCCGCTCACGATGCGTTTTTCCACGATATCCTCCTCGTCGCACACCATGGTGCCCCGACCCGACGTTTCTCCCGGCTCGGAAAAACTGGACAGCACCCTTAACCGCACATTGTGCGCCATCGCCATTTCCACCGACCGGGTATGCAGCACCTTGGCCCCCAGGGAGGCCATTTCCAGCATCTCTTCGTAGCTGATGCGGGCGAGGCGCCGGGCCTTGGACTCGATGCGCGGATCGGTGGTGTAGACCCCGTCGACGTCGGTGTAGATGTCGCAGCGCGCGGCGCCGATGGCCGCGGCGATCGCCACCGCGGTGGTGTCGGATCCGCCGCGTCCCAGGGTCGCCAACCGGCCGTCGCGCGTTACGCCCTGAAAGCCGGCGATGACGGCCACCTCGCCGGCGTCGAGGGCCTTGCCGAGGTTTTCCGACGGGATCTCGTCGATCCGTGCGGCGCCATGGGCGTCGTCGGTGTAGATCGGAATCTGCCAGCCCATCCAGGAGCGCGCCGGCACGCCGATGTTGCGCAGGGCCATGGCCAGCAGGCCGGCGGTCACCTGCTCGCCAGAGGCGACGACCGTGTCATATTCGTCATCGGACGCAGGCAGGCCCTGGGCGGCGCCGCCGGTCCCATCGGTCCAGGCGACCAGTTCATTGGTCTTGCCGGCCATGGCCGACACCACCACGGCCACCGGACGTTTGGCGGCCTCGGCGGCCACCAGACGGGCGACGCGGGCGATCCGCTCAAGGTCGGCCACCGAGGTTCCGCCGAATTTCATGACCAGACGAGACACATCGCGCTCCCTTCGAAGGGCGCGCTTCTAGCGAAGTGGTCGCGTCTCGGCAATGCGGCGCTCCGTGATCGGTTGACAGGACGCCGCCGGCGGGTTCAGCACCGGACCATGTCGACATCGCCAGCGCCCACTTCCAGCATCGATCCGGCCGACGTGGCCCGCTTCTCCGCCATCGCCGCCGAATGGTGGAATCCGCGCGGCAAGTTCGGGCCCCTGCACAAGTTCAATCCTGTGCGCCTGACCTTCATCCGCGAGCAGGCCCTGTGGCATTTCGCCCGCGACGGGGCCGCGCGCGAGCCGTTTGAGGGCCTGCGCCTGCTGGACATCGGCTGCGGCGGCGGCCTGCTGTGCGAACCGATGGCGCGGCTCGGCTTCGCCGTCACCGGCGTCGATGCCTCGGAACGCAACATCGGCGTTGCCTCGACCCATGCCGCCGAAGTGGGCGTGTCCGTCGACTATCGTCCAGGCACGGTGGAAGGCCTTCTGGCCGCCGGGGAGCCCGCCTTCGACGTCATCCTCAACATGGAGGTGATCGAGCACGTGGCCGACCCGGGGGCGTTCCTGCGCGACTGCGGCCGACTGCTGAAACCCGGCGGCCTGATGATCCTGGCCACGCTCAACCGCACCCTCGCCTCTCTGGCCCTCGCCAAGGTCGGGGCGGAATATGTGCTGCGCTGGCTGCCCCAGGGCACGCACGACTGGCGCAAGTTCCTCAAGCCCACTGAAATCAAAGGGTTTCTCGCCGGCGAAGACCTGACGATCGATGGCCCGTTCGGCGTGGTCTACGATCCGCTTAGAGGGACCTGGTCGCTCGGAAGCGACACCAAGAACAATTACATGATGACCATCAGCCGGCCGGCGTCACCCGTCAGTTGATCTCGGTCTTCTTGGCCGGTTCCGGCGGCAGGGGCGCTACGGGGACGCCATCGGCGACGAGGGCCTTGACCTCCGCCGGAGACGCCTCGCCGTAGATGCCTCGCTCCTCGGACTTGCCCTCATGGATGGCGCGGGCCTCGGCGGCGAAAGAATCGCCGACATAGTCGAAGTTGGTTTCGACATGCCGCCGCACCCGGCCCATTGCCTCCATCATCATGGCGCGAACAGCCGCCGGCGACTCGCCGCTGTCATGCCGCGTCGAGCCGGACAGGGCCGGCGCCATGATCTGCTTGCGTACTTCGCGCGTGTCGCACACCGGGCAGCTCAGCAGGCCCTGCTCCGATTGCTCGTCATAGTCGTCCGACGCGCTGAACCAGCCTTCGAACTCATGGCCAGCGGCGCAGGCCAGGGCGTATCGGATCATGGGGCGGCGAACGGGCGGGCGTTGGCCAGCGCCGGTATCGCCGCGCGGGCCCTGGCCACGGCGTCCAGGTCGAGATCGGCCAGGACGACGCAGGGCTCGTCGTGGTCGGCGATCGCCAGCACCTCGCCCCAGGGCGCAATGGCCATCGACCGGCCCCAGGTGCCCCGTCCGTCCTCGTGAATGCCACCCTGGGCGGCGGCCAGGACGAAGGAGCCGGTCTCGATCGCCCGCGCCCGCAGCAGGATCTCCCAGTGGGCCTCGCCGGTCGGCCGGGTGAAGGCGGCCGGACAGGTCAGGACCTGGGCGCCGGCCCGGGCCAGGGACGCGTGCAGCATCGGGAAGCGGACATCGTAGCAGATGGTCAGGCCCAGGCGGGCGCCGGCCGCGTCGGCGACGACCGCGCGGTCGCCCGGCTCATAGGCGGCCGATTCCCGGTGCCGCTCGCCGGTGGGCAGGTCGACATCGAACATGTGAATCTTGTCGTAGGTGGCCGACACCGCGCCGTCGGGCGAGACCAGGATCGAGCGGTTGGCCGCCTTGCCGTCCTCACGCTTGACCAGAGCCGACCCGATCAGCAACCAGACGCCCAGCTCGGCGGCCTGGGCCCGCAGGCCCACCACCGCCTCGTCCGTTTCCAGAGGCGCCAGATCCGCAAACAGCTTCGACCGGTCGCGCTGACAGATGTTGCTGCACTCGGGCGTGATGACCAGCACGGCGCCGGCGGCCGCGGCCTCCCGGATCAGCGGCCCGGTGTGCGCCAGCGCCGCCGCCTGGGTGGCCGGGGTGCGGGTCTGGATCAGGGCGATCTTCAACATCAGGCGCTCAGCATCGCATCGAACTTGCCGGCGCGGTCAAGGGCGACCAGTTCGTCGCAGCCGCCGATATGGGTCTCGCCGACGAAGATCTGGGGGAAGGTGCTGCGGCCCGAGCGGTCCATCATTTCCTTCCGCTTGTCGGGGTCGAAGCCCGCCTCGATCTCGGTGAACTCCAGACCCTTTTCCCGCAGCAGACCGAGCGCCCGGGCGCAGAAGCCACAGAAGGGACGGGTGTAGATCTCGATAGAGGGCATGACGGGTCCGGACTGTGAAGGAAGACGAGGGAGTCCGTCATATAGAGTCCCGCGTCAATTGTTTAACCCTGGCGATCACAGCGACATCGACGCGCGCCGCTCCGGCGTCCTTCAGGGCCAGGGCGCAGGCTTCGGCGGTGGCGCCGGTGGTCAGCACATCGTCGACCAGCAGCACGCGGCGACCCGCGATTCGCCGTCGCCAGGACGCCGCCACGGCGAAGGCCCCCTCGACGTTGCGCCGCCTCGCATCGCCCGCCTTGCCCGCCTGGGTCGGCGTGGCGCGCCGTCGCACCAGGGCGTCGGGAAGGTAGGCGGCGCCGATCCGGCGGGCGAGCGGGCGGGCGATTTCGGCGGCCTGGTTGTAGCGGCGGGTCAGCAGCCGCCAGGGATGCAGGGGAACCGGCGCCACGGTGTCAATGTCTGGCAGGATGTCGGCGGCCCCCCGGATCATCCAGCCGGCGAACAACCCTGCCAGGTCGGTGCGGTCGGCGTGCTTGAGTTTGAGGATCAGGTCGCGGGCATGCTCGTCATAGAGGCAGGCGGCCCGGGCCCGGTCGAAGGCCGGCCGACGGGCGACACAGGCGCCGCACAGGGCCCCTTCACCACGGTCGAACTCGAACGGCGCGCCGCAGGCGTCGCACACCGGCGGGGCGATGAAGGCGATGCGGCCCCAGGCGCCGGGGCTGAGGCCGCGCCATTGCACGGCGTCGGTCCCGGGCGCGCCCTCGTCCAGGGCGCGCGGCGGCAGCAAGGCGTCGAGCGCGGCGCCGGTCAGACGGGCGACCGCAGGCGGCAGGCGAAGATCGATCTGGCGAAGGTCCATCGGGGCGCCTCGGGTTTCCCTTTCAACGCCTTCATCTTTGCATATCGCGCGTCCATGCAGTAGCTCTGCGCCGCTGATGACCGCCCCGCCCCTCATCTTCGACCGCGCCCTGCACGCCCGGCGCCTGGACCGGTCCGCCGCCAGCCTGCCGACCGCCGATTTCCTGCGCCGCCGGGTCGCCGAGGACCTTGTCGATCGACTGGAGGCGATCAGCCGGCATTATCCACGGGCCCTGGACCTCGGCGCCCGCGACGGGACCTTCGCCCGGGCCCTGGCGGCGAGTCCCGTGGCGGCGAAGGTCGATTTCCTGGTGCAGAGCGACCTGTCCGCCGCGATGGCGGCGCACGCCGAGGGCGTCCGGCTGGTGGCCGACGAGGAACGCATGCCCTTCGCGCCTGGGAGCCTGAACCTGATCGTCTCGCCCCTGGCCCTGCACTGGGTCAACGACCTGGTCGGCGCCCTGGTGCAGATGCGCCTGGCCCTGGCCCCGGACGGGCTGTTCATCGGCGCCCTGCTGGGCGGCGCGACCCTCTCCGAGCTGCGCGGCTGCCTGCTGGCCGCGGAGGTCGAGGTCAGCGGCGGGGCCGGACCCCGGGTGTCGCCCTTCGCCGACGCCGCCGACGGGGCGGCGCTGCTACAGCGGGCCGGCTTCGCCCTGCCGGTGATCGACACCGACACCGTGACGGTGCGCTACAGCCACCCGCTGAAGCTGCTGGCCGATTTGCGCGCCATGGGCGAGACCAACGCCCTGTTCGACCGGCCCCGGGCGCCGCTCAGCCGGCGGACCCTGGCGCGGACCTGCGAGCTCTACATCCAGCGGCACGCCGGGCCGGACGGCAAGGTGCCGGCGACCTTCGAGATCCTCACCCTGACCGGCTGGGCGCCGCATGCCGATCAGCCGAAGCCTTTGCGGCCGGGCTCGGCCAAGGCGCGGCTGGCCGACGCGCTGGGCGTGGTCGAGCACAAGGCCGGGGACCGGGCG
>CAIQDO010000618.1 GCA_903870555.1 uncultured Caulobacteraceae bacterium | reverse complement strand
CCGACCAGACACTTGACCAGGGTCGACTTGCCGGCGCCGTTTTCGCCGAACAGGGCGTGCACAGTGCCGGCCCGGATGCGCACAGTGACGTCCTCGAGCGCCGTGAAGCTGCCAAAGCGCTTGCCCAGCCCGAAGGTCTCGATGGCGAGTGCCGCGCTGTTGGAGGCGACCCGTTCGAGCGGGCCGCCTGCGACAGTGTCAGGTCGGCAGCTTCGCCCCCGGGGAACGGCGACGCAAGCCGGTTGTCTCAGGACTTTTCGATCGCATGGGCCGCCTCGTCGAGGGCCTTGGCGATGGCCGAGGCCTGCTCCTCGGTCAGCCGCCCCCTTTCGAGGCGCAACCTCAAAGCGGTGCGGACATTCTCCATCCCGCGCAGGATCTGCGGGGAGGGGCCGCCGCCGGCCCGCTCGGCCACCGAGGCGATGCGGGCGAAGAGGTTCTCGACCAGGGCGGCGTTGTCGGCCAGGGCCTTGGAACCCTCCTCGGTGATGCCGAAGGCCTTCTTGGCGCCCTCGCTCTCGATGGCGGCCACCAGGCCCATCTCCTCGAGCAGGGTCAGGGTCGGATAGATCACCCCGGGGCTGGGGCTGTAGGCGCCGCCCAGGCGCGCCTCGATCAGGCGGATCAGCTCATAGCCATGGCTGGGCTTCTCCGAGATCAGCTGCAGAATGACCCAACGCAGGTCGCCCTGATCGAACACGCGGCCCGCGCCGTGGCGGCCCCGTCGTCCGTGAATCGCCCGCTCCTCAAGAAAACGGCCGAACGGGCCGCCGCGGGGGTGGTGCATCGAGCGCTCGCCGTGGCGGCGATGATGGTGGTTGAACATGTCGATTTTCGTCTTTCGTAACGCACGAGATATATCGTACATTTCGATATATCTAATTACGATCGAAGAATGCAAGGGGTGTTACGAACTTTTTTCAGGTGGTCGTGGGTGGCTGCGCCGAACAGCGGACGAGACGTCCGCGGACCAAGGACGGCGAACCCTCGCACGCGCGCTCCCGCAGGCGGGGTCGCGGACGTCTCGTCCGCACTTCTCTGGTATGAGAGCATCCATAAGTCCCATCCCTAAACCCCTCGCCCTCGCCGCCACGCCGCGACCGCAGGTTTCGACGCCGTCCTGGAGCTGAAACAGCCGACCCTGGTCCGCGCCGAGGCCGTCGGCCCGGTCGGCAAGCCCGCCTCATCGATTGCCGTCACCTCGACCCAGTGGATCCTGCCGGGCCGCGCCGTCCAGGTCGTCGCCGATGCGACCACGTCGAACGCGGGTGTCGTCGAGAGTCCCGTCCGGGTGCGCTAACAACAGACGAGCGTTCGCGGCACGCGACGCAAGGGACGTCTGCTAGCCGTCATCCTCCTCGCGAGGGGGGCATCGGAATGCTCGCCTAACCCGTGGCTGCCCCACCGAGAGTACTGCATGAGAGTAACGTAGTGCTATGAAAGCCCGCCTTTTCAACTGGGACGTCAGGCGCCGCAAGCAGGAATCCATCAGCGGCGGTGTGACATCATGGATTCCAGGCCAAGGATTCCGTTTATCATGCTGTCACGTGACAAATCATTCAATTGACCAATGGATCCAGTCAAGCTAATATCGTTTATCAAAATCATTGTTTTGCGTCGCGGACACAATTCACCCGTTTGAGCTCGGATGGCAGCCGTGAAAATTTCATCTCGCGTGGGCGGCGTTGCAATTTTCTCGCTTGCCTTGGGTTGGGCCGGGCTGGCGCTAGCCCAACTCGTCCCTCCCGTAGGGCCGGGCCTGCCGCCCATCCCCACGCCGCCGCCGTACGGGGCCTATGTCGTCGGCTATTCCGGCCTTGAGGGCGACGTCGCGACCCAGATCTTTAAGCAGGGGGTTTTGCCGAACTTAAGCTATCTCGGTCAGCCGCCGGTCAATCTCGCCGCCGGCCTGGGCGGCGCGGATGGCGGCGTCGCCAGCGCCTTCGCCAACGTCAATGGCGACATCCGCATCGTCGCCAGTGGCGTCGCCCTTGGGCCAGCGAATGGCGTGATCGGCCAGCCCCCCGTGGTTCAGACCGAGGTGATTGCGCTCGTCTACAGCCAGGTGACCTTTCACGGCTCTGGAACCGCGCTGCTGCGGGTCGACGGGACGCTGGAGGAAACCGGCCAGCCTCACGCCGAGGAGTATGTGACCATCTCTCCGACCGTTCTCCCGCCCTGGGCCGGCTACGCCATAACGCCGGAGTCACTCCATTGGGGCAATTGGTCGGCATCGTCCGCTTTCAGCTATTCCGACGGCGAAACCGCCTACGTCGTCATCCAGATATCCGCCGGGACCGAGGGCGCCGCGTCGGTGACCATCACCGATCCGGTGACCCTGACCGTTTCCGGGGGGACGAGTTTCACGGCGGCGGCGCCCAATTTCCTGGTTTCAAGCCCGGTTCCCGAGCCCGAGGCCTGGGCGCTGTTTGGTTTCGGCGTCAGTGTCCCAGGCGTCGCGCTGCGGCGCTCTCGCCGCCAGCGGGTCCTCGCAGGCCCATCCGTCTGAACGGCCTGCTGCGCGCTTTGGTTTCGGTGGCGGCATGCGAAGCGCGGACTAACGGGCCTCGCTCGCCTGACACGAGATTTCGTCGGTCCACACCCGGAACCCGTTGAGGATGTGCGGGCTGAACGACGTCACCATCGCCACGTCGGCGGCGTCGCGGCCGTGGGCGATGACGATGCGGCCGATCCGGGGGATGTTGTTGCGGGGATCGAACGTGCGCCACGCGCCGCCGAGATAGACCTCGATCCAGGCGCTGAAATCCATCTCTCCCGCCAACGGCACGCCGATGTCGCCCAGATAGCCGTTCACATAGCGGGCCGGCATGTTCATGCACCGGCACAGGGCTATGGCCAGATGGGCGAAGTCGCGGCACACCCCGGTCTGCTCCTCATGGGCCTCGAAGGCGCCGCGGGTGGACCGGGCGGCCTGATAGTCGAACCGGATCCGGTCATGGGCATAGTCGCAGATGGCCTGGGCGCGCGCCCAGCCCGCCGGAACATGGCCGAAGGTGTCCCACGCCAGCTGGCTCAGCCGGTCGGTCTCGCAGTATCGGCTGCCCATCAGATAGACGAGGCAGTCGTCGGGCAGATCCGCCACCGTGTGGGCCTCGGCGTTGGGGACGCTGGGATCGACCAGGCCGCTGACCTCGATCAGGTTGTCGCTGGCGAAGGTCAGATCGCCGGCCGGGGTGATGAACCGGCGGCAGAGATTGCCGAACAGGTCGCGATAGAGGTGGGACGGAATCGCCGGCGTGGTCGTGAACATCTCCGGCGTGCGGATGTCGCCCTCCCGCCCGTCGCGCAGCCCCAGCAGGGTGACGACAGCGGTCGGCTGCCAGCAATTGATGGTGATCTCGTAGCCGAAACGAATGAGCATGGGTCCCTCCCAAGCCATAAGTCGGTCGGGCCGGTTGGGTTCCGTCGGCGCCGCTCGCCGGGCTTGCTCGATCGGGTCACAGATCGCAGACTTCGCTTCGGGTGGCGCCCAATACGCCGGGGGAGAAAGACATGCCGTTTCGCTTCAGGGCTTCGGCCACCGCCGCCTTACTCGCTTGTGGCCTGATTGTCGGAGCGGACGTTGCATCCGCCGCGGCGGCCGATCCCGCGCCACCCGCCCCGCCAACGATCGCTCAGATCCCTGGCGCGACCCAGTTCGATATCACCTCCAGGATCACCGGGCGGACCTACCGGATCTACCTCGCCGGGCCGCTCACGCCGACGCCGCCGGGCGGGTTCCCGGTGCTCTATGTTCTCGACGCCTTCACATCCTTCCCCATTGCGGCCAGTCAGGCGCTGCTCGGATCGTTGGGCGGCCGCGCGCCCGTGCTGGTGGTCGGCGTCGGCTATCCAAGCGTCCTCGCCACCCAGACCCTGCGCAAGCGCGACCTGACGCCCTGGCCCGCCGACCCGTCCGCGATGGACCCCGGCGACAAGCCCTCCGACTACGGCGGCGGCGAGGACTTTCACCGGTTCATGGTCGAGGAGTTGCGCCCGGTCATCGCCCGGACCGCCAAGGTCGATCCCGGCAAACAGGCGCTGATGGGCTATTCCCTGGGCGGGCTG
>CAIQDO010000617.1 GCA_903870555.1 uncultured Caulobacteraceae bacterium | reverse complement strand
CGCGCGAAGTGATATGACTTCACCGTTTGATGAAACGCAATGTCGCGCCCGGCAAAGACGCGCCACTGTCAAAACCCTGGTCCGCCGGGCGCCTCGAACGCGTCCGCAAGCGAGATCGGGTGCTGGGAGAGACGATGGCCATCCTGGAGTCCAAGCTCGACGTCCGCGCGGCGCCGTTTCAACAGAACCGGACCGACACGCTCGATATGCTCGCCGTGCTCGATGAGCTCCATGCGGAGGCAGGGCGCGGCGGCGGCAAGGCGGCCATCGACCGGCTGCGCGCCCGGGGCAAGATGCCGATCCGCGAGCGTATCGCCCATGTGCTGGACCGCGACTCGCCGTTCATGGAGATCAGCCCCCTCGCCGCTTGGCGATCGGACTATCCGGTTGGCTCGGGCTTCGTCGTCGGCATCGGCGTCATCGAGGGTGTCGAATGCGTCATTCTCGGCCACGACCCTTCGGTCCGCGCCGGCGCCTTCAATCCCTTCAACGCCAAGAAGCTGATGCGCGGCCTGGAGCTGTCGCGCATCAACCGCCTGCCCTATGTCCAGTTCGTCGAATCGGCCGGGGCGGACCTAGGCGGCGGCGGCGGGCAGACCGATCCGGAAGCGGCGCTGCGGCGCGAGGAAGGCCACTTCGCCGAATCCGGACGGCTGTTCTACGAGATCTCCGAACTGTCGAAGATGCGCATCCCCACCATCTCGGTGGTGTTCGGGTCGTCCACGGCCGGCGGCGCCTATCAGCCCGGCATGAGCGACTACAACATCCTGATCCGCAACCAGTCCCAGGTGTTCCTGGGCGGCCCGCCCCTGGTCAAGATGGCCACCGGCGAAGACGCCGACGTCGAAAGCCTCGGCGGCGCCGACATGCACGCGACGGTGTCAGGACTCGGCGACTATCTGGCGCAGGACGAGATGGACGCCATCCGCATGTGCCGCGAAGTGGTCCGCCACCTCAACTGGCGCAAGCAGGGGCCGGAGCCGGCTGCGGTGTTCGACGAGCCGGTCCATGACGCCGAGGATCTGCTGGGCATCGTCTCCAAGGACCTGAAGGCGCCGTTCGACATGCGGGAGGTGATCGCCCGCATCGTCGACGGCTCGGATTTCGAGGACTTCAAGCCGCTGTATGGCCCCACCCTGGTGTGCGGCTGGGCCAGGGTCCACGGCTATCCGGTCGGCATCCTGGGCAACAATGGCGCGCTGTTCTCGGAATCGTCGGAGAAGGCCGCGCAGTTCATTCAGCTGTGCAACCAGATCGATACGCCATTGATCTTTCTGCACAATATCACCGGCTACATCGTCGGCACCGACTTCGAGCAGGGCGGCATCACCAAGAACGGCTCGAAGATGATCAACGCGGTGTCGAACTCCACCGTGCCGCACATTTCGATCATCACCGGCGCCTCCTACGGCGCCGGCAACTACGGCATGAGCGGCCGGGCGTTCGGCCCGCGCTTCACCTTCACCTGGCCCACGGCCAAGATCGCGGTGATGGGGCCCAAGCAGATGGCCGGGGTGATGAGCATCGTCGGCCGGGCCTCCGCCCAGCGCCGCGGCGAGGTGTTCGACGAGGAGGCCGACGCCAAGCGGTCCGCCGTCGTGGAATACTGGGGCGAGGAGCGGTCCAAGGGCCTGTTCGCCACCTCCCGCATCTCCGACGACGGCATGATCGATCCGCGCGACACTCGCGTGACTATCGCCCTGGCCCTGTCGGCCTGCTGCAACGCCCCGGTCAAGGGCACGAAGGAGTTCGGCACATGGCGGATGTAGTCACGCCGATCACGCGCCTGCTCGTCGCCAATCGCGGGGAGATCGCCCGGCGCATCTTCCGCACCGCCCGCGAGATGGGCATCGCCACCGTCGCCATCTACGCCGACGGCGACCGCGACGCGCCTTTCGTCCACGAGGCCGACGTGGCCGTGGCCCTCGGCGGCCGGACCGCGGCCGAAACCTATCTCGACATCGCCAAGGTGATCGCCGCCGCCTTGCGGGCCGGCGCCGACGCGGTCCACCCCGGCTACGGTTTCCTCTCAGAGAACGCCGTTTTCGCCCAGGCCGTGATCGACGCCGGGATGATCTGGGTCGGCCCCTCGCCCGACGTCATCCGCCAGATGGGTGACAAGCTGTCGGCCAAGCGGCTGATGCAGGCGGCCGGCGTGCCCACCCTGGCGGCGGTGGAGATCACCGACGACCTCGACCTGCGGGCCGCCGCGCGCGACATCGGCTACCCGATCCTGGTCAAGGCCTCGGCCGGCGGCGGCGGCCGCGGCATGCGGGTGGTCCAGACCGAAGCCGATCTCGAGGCGGCGGTCGCCAGCGCCCGGCGCGAGGCCGGCGGCGCCTTTGGCGATGACACGGTGTTCCTGGAGCGCTGGCTGGAAACCGCCCGCCACGTCGAGATACAGATCCTCGGCGACCTCCACGGCAATTTGGTGCACGGCTTCGAACGGGAATGCTCGATTCAGCGGCGTCACCAGAAGATCATCGAGGAGGCGCCCTCCCCGGCGCTCGACGACGAGATCCGCCAGGCCATGGGCGCCGCCGCCGTCTCGGCCGCCCGGGAGCTTGGCTACGCCTCGGCGGGCACCGTCGAGTTCCTGGTCAGCGGCCGGCACTTCTGGTTCCTGGAGGTCAACGCCCGGCTGCAGGTCGAGCATCCGGTGACCGAGGCCGTGATCGGCAAGGACCTGGTGCGCGAACAGATCCGCATCGCCGAGGGCGAACCCCTGTCGTTCGGCCAGGGCGACCTGGCCCTGGACGGCTGCGCCATCGAGGCCCGGCTGTGCGCCGAGGACCCCGAGAACAATTTCCTGCCCGCCCCGGGAACCCTGGTCGCCTGGTCGCCTTCGGCGCTCGGCGGCGCCCGGTTCGACTCCGGGGTCGAGGCGGGTAGCGCGGTCAGTCCGGATTTCGACGCCATGATCGCCAAGGTCATCGTCCACGCCCCCACCCGGCGGGAGGCGGCCGCGCGCCTCGCCCGGGCGCTGGAGACCACCGAGATCCAGGGTCTGGTCACAAACCGCGACTTCCTGGTCGCCACCCTGCGCTCGCCGCAGTTCCTGGCCGGCGACACCACCACCGACTTCATCGCCCGGGTCGCGCCCGCGCCACGCCGGATACGGCGTCGCGAGGACGTGGTCGCCGCCGCCCTGGCCGCGACCATCGAGGGCCAGGCCCGCCGCCGCGCCGCCGCCCGGGTATTGCGGACCGTCCCCTCAGGCTGGCGCAACTCTTCCACGCCGATGGAGACCATCGCCTACGCCATCGAGGGCGAGACGATCCCGGTCGCCTACCGCGCCCGCCGGGACGGCGCGTTCCGGATGGTGGCGGACGGGACGGAGCACCTTGTCCGGGTGCTGCGGGCTGGAGACGGCGCGGTTGACCTGGACATCGACGGGCTTCGCCTAGCCTTCCGCGCCACCGCCCGGGAGCCGGACTGGTACCTGCATGGCGACGCCGGCGACTTCGCCTTCCGCGAGCTGAAGCGATATCCCGATCCGGTCTCCGATCTGGCCGGCGGCGGGCTGAAGGCGCCGATGCCGGGCGTGATCCGCGCCCTGGAGGTGGCCGCGGGCGACGCCGTGATCAAGGGCCAGTTGCTCGTCATGCTCGAAGCCATGAAGATGGAGCACCGGATCG
>CAIQDO010000616.1 GCA_903870555.1 uncultured Caulobacteraceae bacterium | reverse complement strand
GGCGCGGTGGACGCTGACGATCAAGGGCTCCCTGCCTTCGACCACGGGGATCAGGGCCTCCAAATCCTCGCGCGACAGGTCGTAGGCCCGACTGTGGCCGAGGTCGTAGTTGGACCGGTTCTTGGCATAGGCGCGTACGTCGTCGAGCATGGCCCGCAACAGTCCGAACTCGGCGGCGCGCGAACCGCCAGCGATCTTCGCGCCTTCCTCGCCCATTACCAACACGACACCTGCGTGAGCCTTTTCGACGAGATCACCGCCCTGGCCCAGATGGATCACCACCGCCTGACCGGCGAACAGCATGTCGCGCCGTGGTCGACGCCCGCCGATGGTCGGGGTGACGATCGCATCGGTGATCCCGCCGAGCCGGGCGATCGGGATCAGAACGGACTCCGGATTGACCGCGTACTGCACGTCGAAGGCGGCGCTCAGCTTGTCGCTGGCGGTGGCGTTGTCGTTGGTTTCCTCAACGCCCTCGGCGATCTCGACCGTGGACAGGGGGGTGCCCGTGGACACCAGGCCCGGCGTAACCACTCCGCCCCGGGCGTCGATCACCCGCGCCCCCGCGGGTAGCGGGATGTGCGCGCCAACGGCCGCGACCTTGCCGTTCGTGATCAGCACCGCGCCGGAGGCGATCTCCCCCGCGGCGCCCATCGAATAGATGTGGGCGTTGACGACGGCGATGGTCTCGGCGGGCGCGGGCGCCGCGACGAGGGCGAATGCCGCCACGCCGACCAAGGGGGCGGAAAGGATCAATCGAGCCATCACAGGGCGCCCCCGGCGGCCGGCTGGCCGAGCATGAAATCCGACTTCGGTTGGTGCGCCGGATCGTTGACGTCCCACGCCAGGGCGCCGTCGATATAGACTTGGTCGGGCACGGCGTAGACGCTGAAGGGATCGGCGCTCCAGATCACCACGTCGGCCATCTTGCCGGGGTCCAGAGAGCCGGTTAGGGTGTCGATGCCCAGAGCCTTGGCCGGGTTGAGCGTAATCCAGGCGATCGCCTCCTGGCGGGTGATGGCCAGACCGGCCCGGTTCCCCGCCGCCATGGCCAGCGCCGCCTCGACGTTGAGGTGCTGCACCAGGTTGGCGTCGTCGGAGGACAGGGTGACGCAGGCTCCGGCGCGCTGCAGGATCGCGGCATTTTCCTCGATCCCATCGAAGGCCTCCATCTTGAAGCCCCACCATTCGGCCCAGGTCACTGAACAGATGTCTTCCTTCCGCAACAGCTCGGCGATCTTGTAGCTTTCCGAGGCATGGTGGAACGCCGCGATGCGGAAGCCGAACTCATGTGAGATGTCGATCATCTGCGCCATCTCGTCCGCGCGGTAGCAGTGGTTCTGGATGCGGATCTCGCCGCGCAGCACTCCGGCCAGAGTGTCGAGCTGCAGATTGCGGGTGGGGGCGTCGGCCTTCTCGCCCTTGGCGATCTTGGCGCGGTAGTCCTCCCACTTGCGCTGGTAGTCCCGGGCTGCGATCCAGGCGGCGCGGTAGCCCGCGACATTGCCCATGTTGGTCGACGGGGCCCGGCCCTTGGAGCCATAGACTCGCTTGGGGTTCTCGCCGCAAGCCATCTTGAGGTCGTAGGGCGCGCCTGGGAACTTCATGCCCTGAGCCGTGGTCGCGGCGACGGTTTTCAGCACGACCGAACGACCGCCGAACAGGTTGGCCGAGCCCGGCAGGATATCGAGCGTGGTCACGCCGCCGGCGAGGGCGCGGACAAAGCCGGGGTCCTGCGGCCAAACGGAGTGTTCCGCCCAGACCTGGGCGGTGTTGGGGTCGGTCATCTCATTGCCGTCCGACATCGCCTCAACGCCGGGGCTCGGATAGACGCCCAGGTGCGAGTGGGGGTCGATGATTCCGGGCGTCACCACCCGTCCGTGGGCGTCGATCACCCGCGCGCCGGCGGGGACAACCACGTCGGCCCCGATCGCCGCGATCTTGCCGCCGCTCATCAGGATCGAACCGCTGGCGATCTCGGGGCTCGTGGGCGACAGGATGTGGGCGTTGACGATCACCGTCGGAACCGCGGCCAGCGGCCGGTAGGTCGAAGGGAACGGATCGGGATTGGCAAAAGGGTCAAGGCCGGCGGGCAATGGTTTGGGCTCGACCTTCGCCACCGCCGTGGGCGCCGACTTGACCACCATGCGCGGCGCGCTGGCGCACCCGCTGATCCCCACGGCCAGGATCAGGCACGCCCATCGAGACACCATTCCGCTCACCCCCGCCGCACCGAAAACTCGCCGAACACTTGGACCGGAGTCATCGGCCATGTCCAGCGGGCGGGATCGCATCCAGGTTCAATCCTGGCCGGCACGAGGCGACAATCTGGCGGCGGCCGTTCTAAGTCTCTAGACAGCGCCTTCCGAAAGCTGCTGTTTGCTGTTAGGAATTTGTATCGTTCAGCCGCAAAGGGCTGAACCTGCCGGGGGCGTGCGGGTGGGGACGTCGGTAGTATCGTTAAACTCTAGGGTGAAGCCCGCGAGAATCGGCATGACCTTGGCGCTTGCCTTCTGGGCGGTCGCCGCCGGTTTGGCCTGGGCGTCGGCGGCGGTCGCGGAGATATCCTCCGCGCACGCCCATGAAGGGGTCG
>CAIQDO010000615.1 GCA_903870555.1 uncultured Caulobacteraceae bacterium | reverse complement strand
CGTTGATCGAAGAACTCTACACCTTCCTGCGTCAGGCCGACGCCCGTGAGCTGAGCCTGCTGTTCCGCGACATCGACGCCGCCCGCGCGGCCGGCGATACCGCCAAGGAAAAGGCCCTGACGGACAAGGTCGAAAACTTCCAGACCCATGTCGTGCCGATCATCGCCGACATCGACGCCGGCTTCGGCAACGCCGAGGCGACCTATCTGCTGGCCAAGAAGATGATCGAGGCCGGCGCCTGCGCCCTGCAGATCGAGAATCAGGTCTCCGACGAGAAGCAGTGCGGCCACCAGGACGGCAAGGTCACCGTGCCGCACGAGGACTTCCTCGCCAAGGTCCGCGCCTGCCGCTACGCCTTTCTTGAACTGGGCGTCGACGATGGCGTCATCGTCACCCGCACCGACTCCCTCGGCGCCGGCCTGACCAAGCAGATCGCCGTCAGCCACGAGATCGGCGACCTGGGCGACCAGTACAACAGCTTCCTCGATGTCGAGGAGCTGACCGCAGAGAACGCCCACAACGGCGACGTGATCATCAGCCGAAACGGCAAGCTGCTGCGTCCCAAGCGCCTGCCCAGCAACCTGTTCCAGTTCCGTGAAGGCACCGGCGAGGACCGTTGCGTTCTCGACAGCATCACCTCGCTGCAGAACGGCGCCGACCTGCTGTGGATCGAGACGGAGAAGCCGCACATCGAACAGATCGCCGGCATGGTCGACCGCATCCGCGAAGTCGTCCCCAACGCCAAGCTGGTCTACAACAACTCGCCTTCGTTCAACTGGACCCTGAACTTCCGTCAGCAGGTCTATGACGCATGGAAGCTGGCGGGCAAGGATGTGTCGGCCTACGACCGCGCCAAGCTGATGAGCGTCGACTACGACACCACCGACCTGGCCATCGCGGCGGACGAACAGATCCGCACCTTCCAGGCCGACAGCGCCCGCCGGGCCGGCATCTTCCACCACCTGATCACCCTGCCGACCTACCACACAGCGGCTCTGTCGACCGACAACCTGGCCAAGGACTACTTCGGCTTCCAGGGCATGCTGGGCTATGTGCTCGGCGTCCAGCGCCAGGAGCTTCGCCAGGGCATCGCCTGCGTCAAGCACCAGAACATGTCCGGTTCGGACATCGGCGACGACCACAAGGAATACTTCGCCGGCGAGGCGGCCCTGAAGGCCGGCGGCGCGCACAACACGATGAACCAGTTCGCCTAAGAGCCCGATCAAGGGACGACCAGGAAGGCCAGGGCGGCCCGGAGCGATGAGCTCCGGGCCGTTTTGCCATGGGACAGGGGTTGAAAACCGTCCCGCGACGGCCGACCAGGAACGATGACCGCGCCGAGGAAGCGCGGCTAAGGGAGTGCTGTTCATGGATCAGTCCGCCGTCGACGAGCCCGAGCCCGTCCGCATCGTCATCCACGACGGCTGGGGCGAACTGGTGCTGTCCCGCGTCCATCGCCGAAACGCCCTGACCGGTCCGATGGCCGCCGGCCTGCGGGCGGGGCTGGCCGCGTTGCTGGCGGGCGGGGCAAGGACGATCCTGCTGCGGGGCGACGGCGGCGCCTTCTGTTCGGGCCTGGACGTCGACGCCTTCTCCGTAAAGCCCCCGCCGGCGTGG